>USSH01000336.1 GCA_900557435.1 uncultured Coprococcus sp.
GACAAACTATTGACAGACAAGTAACAAAGGGTTAAAATAGCAGATAATAATTTTTGACGAATAATAGGAGAAAGGTGGAACATTTTATGAAAAAAATGGTCTTATCCCTTTTGGTAGATAATACATCCGGTGTACTGAGCCGTGTGTCCGGAATGTTTAGCCGTAGAGGATATAATATTGACAGCTTATCAGTTGGCGTGACAGAGAATCCAAGATATTCCCGTATGACGGTAGCCGTGAGCGGCGATGATCGTATCTTGAGCCAGATCAAAAAACAGCTTCTGAAGCTGGAGGATGTCTGCGAGATTACGGAACTGAAAGATGGAGAGTCTGTATGCCGTGAGCTTCTGCTTGTCAAGATCAAGGCAAGTCTGGAAGAGAGACAGCAGATTATTTCCCTGACGGATGTATTCCGTGCAAAGGTTGTTGATGTATCAACGGATTCCGTTATGATAGAAATTACAGGAAATGTCAACAAGATCGAAGCATTTATCTCGCTTCTGGATGGATTTGAGATTTCCGAGATGGTACGTACAGGCTTGACAGGTCTTACAAGAGGCGCTGTAAGCGGAAACTAAGGTCATTACTTACGATTAAGTAATAACGATAAATATTTTTTACAAAATCAGGAGGATATGATAATGTCAGCAAAGATTTTTTATCAGGAAGATTGTAATCTGTCACTGTTGGATGGCAAGACAATTGCAATCATCGGCTATGGTAGCCAGGGTCATGCACATGCTTTGAACTTGAAGGACAGCGGATGCCACGTCATCATCGGTCTTTACGAGGGAAGCAAGTCATGGGCTAAGGCTGAGGCACAGGGATTTAAGGTATACACAGCTGCTGAGGCTGCAAAGCAGGCTGATATAATTATGATTCTTATCAACGATGAGTTACAGGCAGATATGTACAAGAAAGATATCGAGCCAAACCTTGAGCCAGGCAATATGCTTATGTTCGCTCATGGTTTCAACATTCACTTCGGTTGTATCAAGCCACCAAAGGATGTAGATGTAACAATGATCGCACCAAAGGCACCTGGACATACAGTACGTTCAGAGTATCAGGCTGGAAAGGGTACACCTTGTCTTGTTGCTGTAGAGCAGGATGCTACAGGAAAGGCACTTGACATCGCACTTGCATATGCACTTGCAATTGGTGGAGCAAGAGCTGGTGTCCTTGAGACAACATTCAGAACAGAGACAGAGACAGACCTTTTCGGTGAGCAGGCAGTTCTTTGCGGTGGTGTTTGCGCACTTATGCAGGCAGGTTTCGAGACTCTCTGCGAGGCTGGTTACGATCCAAGAAATGCTTACTTCGAGTGTATCCATGAGATGAAGCTTATCGTAGACCTTATCTACCAGTCAGGTTTCGCTGGAATGAGATATTCAATCTCTAACACAGCTGAGTACGGCGATTATGTAACAGGTCCTAAGATCGTTACAGCTGAGACAAAGAAGGCTATGAAGCAGATCCTTAAGGACATCCAGGATGGTTCATTTGCTAAGGAATTCCTTCTTGATATGTCACCAGCAGGACGTCAGGTACACTTCAAGGCTATGAGAAAGCTTGCTTCAGAGCATCCATCAGAGAAGGTTGGAGAGCAGATCAGAGCACTTTACAGCTGGAACAACGAGTCAGACAAGCTTATCAACAACTAATATGCATTTAGGTCTGCTAATTAAATGAATTATAATTCCCGGTTTTAACTATTTATAGTTAAAGCCGGGTTTCTTTTTTACTTTATATAGCTTTTGTGGTACTATATTACAGAAGTATAGATAGTGTGGGTTATATAAATATTTTATCTGTATTACGTTATGTTTTATCAGGAGGTTTATAGAACATGGGAAAACAGCTTACACAAAAGGATATAGAAAAGATTGAACAGGAAATAGAATATAGAAAATGCGTTGTCCGCAAAGAAAAGCTTGAAGCGGTGAAAGAAGCGAGAGCTCAGGGCGATCTAAGTGAAAATTTTGAGTATTATGCCGCGAAAAAAGACAAAAATGCCAATGAAAGAAGAATCAGGTATCTGGACAGACTTGTCAGGACTGCGGATATAATCGAAGATAATTCTTCTGATGATGAAGTTGGGATAGACAACACTGTTACTGTATATTTTGAGGATGATGACGAGGAAGAAACATACAGAGTCGTCACGAGTGTCCGGGCAGATATACTTGAAGGACTTGTCAGCAACGTTTCTCCTATAGGTAAAGCGATACTTGGGCACAAAGTTGGAGACCGGGTTCAGGTCATACCGGAAAAGGGTGATCCGTACTTTATCGTGATCAGAAAAATTGAGAATACTCATGATGATGGATCTTTTGAAATAAACTAAGTTGAAGACAGATTAGCAGGTAATATTATGAATTGTTTGGAAGCACAGTCGAAAATTATGGCATTCATTGAAAATAAGCTGCCTGATGATGAACTCAGGGAGTTTATTAAGCATGTCCGTTCCTGCCCTAATTGTTATGAGGAGTTGGATATATATTACACGCTGATCATAGGTATGAAGCAGCTTGATGAGTCGGACAATATATCAACCGATTTTAAGAATGCTTTGGACAGACATCTCGATGAGGAGATGGGCAGACTTACTGTAGTTAAGCGAATCGCCAATTCTACTATTTTGGTCGTTATCGCCCTTATTGTTGCCGGATTGATATGGATGTATAGCAGTGCTCTTGATAAAGTGTACAATTATGAACAGACATCAAAGTT
>USSH01000337.1 GCA_900557435.1 uncultured Coprococcus sp.
AAAGTTCAACCCTTTAACCGCCTTATCAACTATATCAAATAAACTTTAAATATTATTTGCCGCAGCACTTCTTATACTTAAGACCACTTCCACAAGGACATGGATCATTTCTTCCAACCTTTGGAGCCTTAATTATTGTCTTTGACGACTTCTGAATCTTGTATAATTCGTCTCTTCTCTCCTGACTTAAAATAAACTCCCAATGAGGAAGTGTATAGAGCCACTCTGCATTGCACTCAACCATGTTCATATAAAGCTTCTCAAAGTCAATGGCAAGTGTAACCTCTGAATCCTCGGTCACCTCATCAAGATTGTTAGATTCCATAAGACTGTCATCTATTCCATCAAGGAAACCTATCATATACTGAATCGAAAGGTCATACTTTTCTGCAAGCTCCTTTACTGTTCCATGCACTGGCTCAGCAAGTGGGTCAGAAAGGAGTTTCTCGTAAACGCCCTTCTCAGCCTGAAAATAAGAAAGCCAAAACTCTTTGCCTTCAGGTGTTCTGTCATCTAATCCATATGCGTAATCACGCCATTCTTTTAATAAACTCATCTCATCTACCTCTTAAGTAATTTTTAAACTTTTATGAGTATATCAAATTATATATATTTTTTCAACATCTTTGTAACCATGTCACATCATTTCAGTCTTTCTTTTCTTCCTCATGAGAGCGCATCTCCTCGCCTTTACGCCTGAGGACTCTGGCCATGAGCCATATACCCCAGCACAAAACCGGTATCACTACATCCAGGAAGATCATCCCCATAAAATTGCCTTTTCCTGTTACACCCATTATAAATGTCGCAACATACAATCCAACCAGCAACACAACAAGTATTATCGCGCCTATTCTCTTTAACATACCTATTTACCGCCCTTTATCTTTTCAAAATATTTCTTTATATCTTTTTCATATCCATTATCAGACGGTTCATAGAAAACTCTTCCAGCCATCTTATCCGGCAGATACTGTTGATCTACATAATGATTTGGATAATCATGAGCATATTTATAACCTGTATGCCCCAGTTTTGTAGCTCCTCCATAGTGTGCATCCCTCAGATACACCGGAACCTGTCCGGTGTCCTCGTTCTTTACAGCGTCCATGGCGGCAAATATCGCATTTACCGCAGAGTTACTCTTCGGTGCACACGCCACATATGTGGCAGCCTGAGCCAATATGATCTGTGCCTCCGGCATTCCTATACGTTCCACGGCCTGGGCACATGCCGTCGCAACCACAATAGCATTCGGATCAGCATTGCTCACATCCTCGCTTGCACATATCATTATTCTTCTGGCAATAAACTTTATATCCTCACCGCCATACAACATCTTTGCAAGATAAAAAACTGCCGCATCCGGATCTGACCCCCGCATACTCTTTATAAATGCAGATATTATATCATAGTGATTATCGCCATCCTTATCATATCTTATGGCTCTCTTCTGTATACACTCCTCTGCAACCGGAAGTGTTATATGTATATGTCCATCTGAGCTGCGCTCTGTGGACAGCACACCGAGCTCTACCGCATTCAACGCACTTCTCGCATCCCCAGATGCCATATCCGCAAGGAAATCCTCCGCATCGTCGTCAATCACCGCATCAAAAGCGCCCATGCCATTTTCAGAATACACAGCCTTATGAATAAGCTTTTTTATATCATCTTTTGACAGGGGATGAAGTTGAAAAATATGTGATCTTGATATGAGCGCCCCATTCACCTCAAAGTATGGATTCTCTGTGGTTGCACCTATAAGAATTACCGTACCATCCTCAACAAATGGAAGGAGATAGTCCTGCTGTGATTTGTTGAATCTATGTATCTCATCAATAAACAGTATTGTACGTCTTCCATACATAGCCTTTGTATCTTTGGCTTCATTCACTATCTGCTCCATGTCCTTTTTGCCTGCAGTCGTCGCATTCAGCTGTCTGAATTCCGCCTTAGTTGTATTCGCTATAACCATGGCCAAAGTCGTCTTTCCGGTTCCAGGCGGTCCATAGAATATCAGAGAACTTATCTTATCTGCTTTGATCGCCCTGTACAATAGCTTATCCCTGCCTATTATATGTTCCTGACCAACTACATCCTCCAAATTGACCGGTCTCATTCTTTTCGCCAACGGAGAATCATCATCAGACGAATTTTCTCTCATATACTCAAACAAATCCATTTTTCTATCACCTGCCATTCTATATAGACACTTGAAGCCCGATATCTTTCAATAGCGGGCTTCAGACTTTTATTACACAATTGTTATTTTATAATATCTAACTTCTTCAACATATCATTGAATTTCATTATATCAATCGGCTTACATATGTAGTCATCATAATCATCACTTGCAAGATTACTATCAAAGCTCGCCTCATCAAGAGCACTTGTCATGATAACCTTTGATCTGAGCATCCTCGATACTCCATGTTTCCTCTCGGCACTTCTTATGGATGCCAGGACTTTATATCCATCTATCTTCGGCATCATAATATCCAAGCATACAAGCTCGAACATCTCACCTCTCTCAAGTGCATTGACAAATTCATCAACTGCAGCTATACCATCCGGTGTGATCACTACATCACCAAATTTACTCAAATACTTGGATAAAAACTTTGCATTTGCAACATCGTCCTCAGCTATTAAAATCTTCATGGTCTTTCCTCCCTAATCTACAACCTAAGTATCTTTTCCAGATGTCCGATCATCTCTTTCA
>USSH01000338.1 GCA_900557435.1 uncultured Coprococcus sp.
TGCATTAAGGGGTATGTACGGGTGTAAAGTCTGACCTTAAGGGACGGACTGTTTTACGATACAGGATATGGAGAGGTATACATGGAGATAAACAAATTAAGTGGTTATTCAGATTTCTTGGGAATAGTAGAGTATCCTGCAGTTGTATTCTGCGAGGATGGAGAGGTGCTGAGCATCAATAACGCAGCGGTGAAGATCATAGGTGCTAATGTAGAGTCCCTTGGCATGGAGCCTGACAAGTTTATGGTCAGTGATGAGTTCTGGCCTACACTTGATGACAAGAAGGCTATCATATGGCACAGACTGGGACTTATAGTGAATAATAAAGACAGATTTGTGGTCAGTGGATTTGTCAATCAGTTCGAGTATGGTGGAAGAAAGGCGTATATGGTTCTGTTCGAGCTGAGATCTGATGTCACTATAGGAAGTGTCAGCCTTGAAAGGATAATCAATCACATCGGTGTCGTAGCACTGTATCTGTATAAGCCGGAGGGCGTATGGAGGACCAGATATGTGTCCAAGAATATCTCCGAGTATGGCTACACGGACGGCAATTTCTATGGCGGTCTTGTGGGGCTCAGTGATCTGCTTCCAAAGAGCGATTATGATCTGCTCATAGGCCAGCTGTACAAGGTTCAGAATACGGGTGTTGATGATTTTGAGATGGAGACAAGGATAGTTTCGGCGCGCCGTGATATAAGCAAGATGAGACTTAAGTGCCATATCGTCAGGACTTCTGAGGGAGATATGGATGGAATAGAGCTGCTGTTCATCAAGGATAAGGAGACAGGGTACAACGAAGATCAGGCAGAATACATTCTGTCGGCGATGTCCAAGATTAAGAGCTTTGTCCTGGTGCAGCAGTACGAGAACGGAAGACCTATATTCAAGTATATAACACCGAACGCAAGGCAGATGGGTATCAATGTAGATGCCATCAAGCTCGGTGACAGACTTATAGAGGATTATATACATCCAAAGGACAGAAGCCGTGTTATGGCCAATGTCAGGACTGCGACTAAGCGTGAGGATAAGGATTATGAGGAAGAATTCAGGGTAGTCAACGACAGGGGCGAGGTGATCTGGGTAAAGTCCCAGAGCTCGGTCACCCAGGCTGCTGACAACATATATACAGTTGAGTATTTTATATCGGATATAACAGATAAGAAGGTCCTTGAGAACAGTGTGGAGCGTGCGAAGAAGGAGTTTGATGACAAGCTTTCATATATCATGAAGACCAATACACAGTCGGACGATGAGAGAACACAGCTGGATACTGATAAGTGGTCCATGATCACCAAGGCATTTGCCATGCTGACAGGTTTGTACACTACGATCATTGATCCGGTGGGCAAGAAGATGGTGGAGCCTGCAGGTCCACAGAAACATATGGGATATTTTTATGATATGTTCGAGAAGCCTCAGTACAAGCAGATATATATGAAGCTGAATGAGGTCATACTCAGGAACAATGTTCCGGTCATGATGGAGATGGATGATGATATCAACGGAAGTATGATATGTGGAGCTCCGATCATGATAGATGGTAATCACGTGGCTACCTGGATCTGTTGTTCATATGATGATGAAGCAGCCAAGAAGATGGAGAGCGTATATAAGGTTCAGTGGCAGCTGGGACGCATATTCTCAGAGTATGCATTCAGCTCCCAGATACTGGCAAAGGAGGCTATCCGCGCCAAGTCTGAGGAGGTTATGATGGAGACCAAGCTGCAGTGGCAGAAGGTTATAGTCGATGCGCTGAACAATTCAGATAAGAGCCAGCCTCAGGTGATCAATGACCTTATATCCCAGGTGGGAGAGGGGCTCAATGCAGACGTTGCAGCGTTGTATGTAAAGGATGAGAATGGCGATCTCGACTGCCAGTATATCTGGTCAAAGAATCAGAGCATGTCGGCGGAAGAGTATGTATCCGAGTGGCAGCGCGCGAACATGAAGTTCAGATCATGGCAGAATGGACAGGGAACAGGCAGACTGGTGGACGATGGATATCTGGTCATAGATGCAAAGCATATAGATGATGCGGCCAAGAAGATTATGTCAGAGGGATCGGTTAAGAGCTTTACCGCGGTTCCTGTATATGTGAATGGCAGATATGGTGCTGTGTTTGTGCTTGCGAATACATCCATGAACAAGCTGTGGACTGCTGAGGAGATTGAATACGCGAAGCAGACTGCGGATGTTCTCAGATGTTCACTGGAGAGGATAGAGAGTGATGACAGCGTCAAGAGGATCAACAGTGTGCTCCTTGATACATATAACTATATGGATGAGGGCATATTTATAAGAGAAATTGATACTGGAAGAGTGTTGTTTTCCAACAGGGCACTGAATGATATGCTCGGATATGATTTCACAGACAAAGACAGCAAGCTGCTCATAGAGAATCTCAGAGACAAGTATAAAATAATGGGTGGTCCTAATCAGCATCTGGTGACGGACAGCAAAGAGGTAAACTGGAGAAGTTATATAAGAAGCCTTGACAAGATAATGGATCTGACAGAAGTTACCATGAAATGGCTTGACGGCAGTGATGCATCTCTTGTAATATTAAGAGACGTGAACGAATAGAAGGGAGACTGTGGAATACGGAAGAAGCCTTGAGGAAAAGTATGATAAGAAGTTCAGATTCACACTTACTACCAACGGAGTGCTTCTGAATGATGAGATCATGGAATTTGCCAACAGAGAGATGGCGAACGTGG
>USSH01000339.1 GCA_900557435.1 uncultured Coprococcus sp.
TCGCAGGGAAGAAAAGTTGACTTCAAGAACACTATAATTATTATGACATCTAATACAGGAGCACAGGGAATTATAGATCCAAAGCAACTGGGATTTGTCACTTCTACAGATGCGGCAAAAGAACATGAAGATATGAAGAAGAATGTCATGGACGAACTCAAGAGAACATTCAAACCAGAGTTTCTCAACAGAATAGATGACATTATAGTGTTCCATGCCCTGCAAGAGAAAGATGTGCGTGAGATAGCTGCACTAATGCTCAGGGAATTAAAGAACCGTGTTCAGGTACAGATGGATATAGAACTCAAGTTTACAGATCATCTAAAAAAGTATATATTCGAAAAAGGATATGATAAGAAATACGGAGCCAGACCGCTCAAGCGTGCTATCCAGACGTATGTTGAAGATGAGCTTGCGGAGGCGATATTGCGTGGTGACGTCCACAAAGGAGAACTTGTGACTGTATCAGTGAGAAAAAACAAAGACGAACATGGTGTAGTATCAGAGAAAGTAACATTATCGTCAAAAAATAAAGATACTGAGTTACAGTGAGAAAATTAAAAAAATTTTAATATGAAAAATTGGTGAAAATGTATAATTTTGTAGAAATAAATGTAATGTTACGGTATAATAAAAAGCACTAATGGTCAGTTTATATAGAATTAATATATAACATTTTTAAATAACAGGAGGATAAGAATCAATGGCAGTAGTAAGCGAATTGATAAATGTACAGGGGGATTCTTTAGAATTTGGTAATTATGAACTTGCATCAAAGACCAAGAAAGATGGCTTTGAGTTTGAAGGAGATATATACAAGATAAAGACGTTCAACGAGATCACAAAGCTCGAGAAGAATGGAATGTTTGTATACGAGTCAGTACCAGGAACAGCAGTGCATGGCTTCAAGGCGGATGAGGAAGATGTGTCATTTGTCGTTGAGGGACCAGAGAATGCATCGATCACATTGGAGCTTGAGCCAGAGACTGAGTACAAAGTACATGTAGATGATGTGTATGTAGGTAAGAACAAGACGAACCTCGGAGGTAAGATGAGCATAAGTGTTGATCTTGAAGAGGGCAGAGCAGTTAAGGTAGATATAAAGAGAGCATTTGATTAATTGCCTGATAGGTTATTGTAGGCAGTTACATCGTGATAACATAATAGGAGATATTTATGGCAAAGGAAAAACAAGTGTTTTTTTGCCAGGAATGTGGATTTGAATCGACAAAATGGATGGGACAATGCCCGGGATGTAAGGCATGGAATTCATTTTGTGAGGAGAAGGTTACTGTAGGCGCCAAGAGCCAGTCTGGAAGAAGGACTGTCGTGGCGCCTACAAGCATTTTAGAGGTTGAGACAACTGATGAAACTAGATTCACCACAGGAATAGGCGAATTAAACAGAGTATTAGGCGGTGGAGTAGTGAGCGGTTCACTTGTGCTTGTGGGGGGAGATCCCGGCATAGGTAAGTCGACTATATTGCTTCAGATGTGCAGGAATATGTCAGAGATGGGACAGAAGATACTCTATGTGTCAGGCGAGGAGTCTCTCTCTCAGATAAAGATGCGTGCGGAACGAATAGGAAAATTTACAAAAGACATGCTCCTTCTATGCGTGAACAATCTTGAAGATGTGGAGGAGTATGTCAAAAAAGATACCCCTAAGGTTATCGTTATCGATTCCATACAGACGATAGTGACGGATGATATAGAGTCGGCACCGGGAAGTGTGTCCCAGGTAAAGGAGGTTACCGCCCGGCTTATGAGAATGGCGAAACAGACGGGAATTTCTATATTCATAGTTGGACATGTGACTAAAGAGGGGACCGTGGCAGGTCCTAGAACCCTTGAACATATGGTAGACACGGTTCTCTATTTTGAGGGTGAGCGCAATGCGGGATTCAGGGTGCTCCGTGCAGTGAAGAATAGATTTGGCTCAACAAATGAGATAGGTGTATTTGAGATGAAGGGAACAGGACTTGCAGAGGTGAAGAATCCGTCTCAGCTCATGCTGGATGGAAGACCGGACGACACTTCAGGTTCTGTGGTTGTGTGTACCATGGAGGGAACCAGACCGATACTCCTCGAGATACAGGCGCTTGTCTGTCAGTCAAGTTTTAATCTCCCAAGACGAACAAGTGTTGGACTGGATTATAACAGAGTGAACCTTCTCCTCGCTGTTTTGGAGAAGAGAGGCGGTGTTGTCATGTCTGGATGTGATGCATATGTCAATATTGCCGGTGGTATGAGGCTTGATGATCCGTCTGCGGATCTTGGAATAGTATTTGCTTTGGTATCCAGTTTTAAGAACAGAGCAATTCCATCGGATATGGTTATGTTCGGTGAGATAGGCCTTTCGGGGGAAGTCCGTGGAGTGTCAGGGGCAGAGCAGAGAGTTCGAGAAGCCTCTAAGATGGGATTTAAAATGTGTATAATACCAAAATCCAATCTGGATAATGTGAAGAAGATGAAAGACCTGGGAGATATGAAAGTGATCGGCGTGGCAAATATGCAGCAGGCATTGGAGTATATATAGATTTGTGCTGCTATTACCTCGCTATTGAAATAAGGCTATCGCAATCCCATTGTCTTTAGACGGTGGGATTGCGATAGCCCAAAGTGGAAATTTATTATATGCTTGTCAGAGATAAATTTAGAAAAAGTGCTTGACATTGTAAAATGATGGTGGTATCTTATAAAAGCT
>USSH01000340.1 GCA_900557435.1 uncultured Coprococcus sp.
TGACGTCATGACAAGAATAAAGAACGCAGGTGCAATATTTATCGGTGAGTATTCATCAGAACCCCTTGGAGATTACTTTGCGGGTCCTAATCATGTGCTTCCTACAAATGGAACTGCAAAGTTCTTCTCGCCACTCTCAGTTGATGATTTTATCAAGAAGTCAAGTATAATCTACTATTCGAGAGAGGCTCTTGAGGAGGTTCACACAGATATTGAGGCTTTCGCAAAGGCAGAGCAGCTCACAGCACATGCTAATTCAATAGCTGTTAGATTTGAAAAATAATACATTATGATATAGAATATGGGAAGGAGACAGGGATATGGCAGAGAAAGCAGCTAGAATCGCCAAATGCACAAGAACGACAAATGAGACAGACATAACCCTTGAATTAAATATAGATGGAAAGGGACAGTCAAAAATCGACACAGGAATTGGCTTTTTTGACCATATGCTCACAAGCTTTGCAAAGCATGGTTTCTTTGATCTGAATGTTACAGTCAAGGGGGATCTGTATGTGGATTGTCATCACACCATTGAGGATGTGGGAATTGTGCTTGGCAAGGCCATAAAGGAGGCGCTTGGAGACAAGAAGGCCATCAAGAGGTTTGGAAATTTCTTTCTGCCTATGGACGAGACCCTTGTGATGTGTGCCATAGATCTGTCGGGAAGACCATA
Organism: uncultured Coprococcus sp.; assembly: GCA_900557435.1. Lineage (GTDB taxonomy): Bacteria > Bacillota > Clostridia > Lachnospirales > Lachnospiraceae > Coprococcus. The sequence goes on from USSH01000340.1 coordinate 677, forward strand.
TCTTGTCTATGATCTGAATCTCCGTACGGAGAGGGTAGGTTACTTTGACACACAGATGGTCAAGGAGTTCTTTTATGCAGTTTCATATGCTGCGGAGATGAATCTCAACATAAAACAATTCTCAGGTGAGAACGATCACCACATCATAGAGGCAGCCTTTAAGGCATTTGCAAAGGCTCTTGATGAAGCGACAACTTATGACAGAAGATTAAACGGAAGGGTTCTCTCTACAAAAGGTACCCTTTGAACGTAAGATTTAGGAGGTGCAGGTTACAGATGAGAAATGATATGATATACAAAAAGATAATTCCTTGCCTGGACTTAAACAATGCAGTTGAGATGGCAAAGTATTACAATGATGCGGGAGCTGACGAAATTGCATATTTTGACAGTAAAGCGACTAAGGAAGGAAGAGAACCGAACGTATCTGTAATCAGACAGATATGTGACAGTGTTGATATTCCACTGATAGCCTGTGGGGGAGTCAGAAGACTTGAGGATGTGAAGAAACTTTTGTATGCCGGGGCATCTAAGGTGTGCATGAAGTCTGCAGCACTTAACTGCCCGGAACTTGTCACGGAGGCTGCTGATAGATTTGGCTCAGAGAGAATAATATGTACTATTGATCTGAGCGAATGTGATGATCCGGTTGGATATGCCGGAAGACTCCGTGAACTTGGAGCTGGAGAGCTGCTATTGCTTCACAATAATATGGTACCGGAGTATATGGATATCGTTAAATCTATACGAGAGACTGTGGCGTTGCCTGTTATTGTATCCACATATTCGACCAATGGTGAAGCTGTCGCTGAGATGCTGAACAAGACTAATGCAGAGTCGATTTCCCTGTACAATCTTCAGAAGATGGATATAATGGAGATAAAGCAGGATTGTCGTGTTGCAAATATAGATGTTAACCTATTTGAGTCATCAATGTCATTTGACGAATTTAAGCTTAATTCAGATGGGCTTATTCCATGTGTTACCCAGCATTATAAGACAGGTGAAGTACTCATGGTTGCATATATGAACAAGGAATCATACGAGAAAACCATAAGAACCGGTCGTATGACTTACTGGAGCCGCAGCAGAAATGAACTGTGGACGAAGGGAGACACATCGGGACATTATCAGTTTGTCAAGTCGCTTACTATTGATTGTGACAAGGATACAATACTTGCGAAGGTTTCCCAGATAGGAGCTGCATGTCACACAGGCAGCCGTACTTGTTTCTTTACAGATCTGGTGAGAAAGGAGTACAATGATACAAATCCTTTGAAGATATTTGAGGATGTATACAATACAATAAGGGACAGAAAGGAAGATCCTAGAGATGGATCATATACAAATTATCTGTTCGATAAGGGTATTGATAAGATTCTGAAGAAGGTAGGTGAGGAGGCTACAGAGATAGTGATAGCTGCCAAAAATCCTGATTCAGATGATATAAAATATGAAATATCTGACTTCCTTTATCATCTTATGGTTCTGATGGTAGAGAGAGGAATCAGCTGGAAAGATATAACAGAAGAACTGGCTGACAGAAGATAGAGTGGAGGATATTAGACAATGCAAAATTATGGCGTGAACGAACTGAGAAAAATGTTTCTGGAATTCATGGAGAGCAAGGGTCACCTGAGACTTAAGAGCTTTTCGCTTATTCCACACAATGACAACAGCTTGCTGCTGATCAATTCCGGTATGGCACCACTTAAGCCTTACTTTACAGGTCAGGAGGTACCACCTAGAAGACGTGTTACAACCTGTCAGAAGTGTATAAGAACAGGAGATATAGAGAACGTTGGTAAGACAGCACGTCACGGTACATTCTTTGAGATGCTGGGTAACTTCTCATTTGGCGATTATTTCAAGCATGAGGCTATATCATGGACATGGGAGTTTCTTACTGATGTTGTCGGACTTGACAAGAACAGGCTTTATCCTTCAGTTTATCAGGATGATGATGAGGCGTTCAATATCTGGAATAAGGAGATTGGTGTTGATG
>USSH01000341.1 GCA_900557435.1 uncultured Coprococcus sp.
TCGAAGCTCTTTGCTCTGCTTATGGCGGAGGATCTGGGCAGCAGTGCACTGGCCCTGCTCATCGGACTTCCGATAGCGATCCTTGTGTCTGAGGTTGTGAGCCTTCTCACAGCCAGACTGGTTGGCCTTGGCATTATAGGTCATCACGTATCATTTTCACTTCAGGCCGTGATATTGACAATGGTTGGATTTGTCCTGATAAAGCTTGCGGCATTTGTCATATTGAGTGGCAAGCTTGCAAGAAAGCAGATAGGAGAGCTTCTTGTGGATGTTCCGGAGACAGAGAAGAAACAGCTTCCGGCTCCGGTTTATGGGGTGAGTGCAGTCCTCGGGCTTGCGGCAATTATCGCTGCATACTACCAGGGAATCAGCGGATATTCATGGATCAGTGTAAAATACATGGCGGTCACCATAACACTGGGATTTGTTGGTATGTTCCTGCTGTTTTTCGGCCTCAGGCTCTTTGTTGATGCACTGGCCAGACGTGCAAATGGCTCAAAACCACTTGCCGTGTTCGGGTTCAGGCAGATACATGAAAATGTAGTCACAAAATCTGGAACACTTGCCATAAGCTCTATCCTCATACTCGGCGCTCTGTGCTGTTGTGGCGCTGGTGTTGGAATATGTATATCCAGACAGAATATGGACCATGTGCTTGACTATACATTTGCTTCATATGGTGATGACGTCGAGACGGACAGCAGGAATATCCGCGCGAAGCTGGAGGAAGCTGGCGTATTGGGCGATTTTTCGGACGTATTTGATATGAAACTTGGCTATATAAAGATGGGCGAAAATGAGTCCTATGATGATGCAGTGAATGTGGATGCGGTCATATCTGCACTTGAAGAGCTCGATGCTTCAGAGGACAGGGATGTGCTTATAAACAACATGTCCTATATGACATACCCTTACCTGATCCAGGAAAGTGCATACAACAAGGTGCTTGAGGCTGCGGGAAAGGATCCTTTGGAGCTCGGAGAAAATGAACTGGCACTCTATACGGATTTCTTTACTGATTACCGCGGAGGTTTACTGAATGAGGTATTGGCAGAGCGTCCAGAGGTGGATGTAAGAGGAGATGAGTATCATCTGACCGGAGAGGTCCAGACCACGAAGATCGTGACAGATTCATCGATAACCCTGTCATTTGGACTTATCGTGGACGATGACACATTTGCCAGACTGACAAATGACAATTACGAGTTATATGTAAATGCCATCCTTAGAAAGGATATCGTGGACGACAAGGGACTCATGAAAGCCATAATGGATGAAAATGAGAAGCTAGACGGTATAGATTTTGAGAGTATAAATGCTGATTGCGAGAGTTATCTGCAGAACATAGGAAGAAATATGTTCTACACGGTGGCTGCAGGATATATAACGCTTTATCTGGCGGTGGTGTTCCTCATAATCGCAAATACCATAATCGGTGTCCAGTTCCTGATGGGACAGAGAAAGTCCGGCAGAAGGTACAGGACCCTTGTGAAGCTTGGCGCGACATACGAAATGCTCTGCAGCTCTGCGAACAGACAGGTGGGCTGGTACTTCGGGATCCCGGTAGCAGTGGCTGCGGTCAGCAGTATATTCGGTGTGCGTGCTCTGCTCACGGGAATACTCTCAGAATTCATGCGCGGCAGTGTGAAGCAGATACTTATCATAGCTGCTGTTATGATAATCCTGCTGTGTGTGGTAGAATGTATCTATATGACGGCGGTGAAACGCTCAAGCAACAGATATCTCATGGCGATGATGACACCGGAAAGGGTTGAGTAAACGGTGAAGTGTGTGATGGTGGTTGAGGACGATGTCCTCATGTGTGATGAACTTCTGGATATGCTGACAAAGGCAGGATACAGGGCAGTTAAGCCAGATGGATTTGACAATATAATAGAACAGATACTGGACATGGCTCCGGATATTCTTCTGCTGGATATCAATCTTCCGGGCAGGAGCGGCTTTGACATATGCCGGGAGATCAAGAGGCGGAGCTCTGTCCCTGTGCTGGTTCTCACATCGAGGGACCAGCTAAAGGACGAGCTCCATGCGCTGGAGCTGGGTGCTGATGAATTCCTCACGAAGCCATGCCGCCGTGAGCGGCTTCTGGCCCGGGTGGCAAATGTGCTCAAGAGGTACGAGGGCAGACAGAACCTGATCGAAGGAGAAGGATTTCTTCTGGACACTCAGACATATACTCTGTATATAGATGGGAGATCTGCGGTGCTTCCACAGAATCAGGGACGTATATTTGAAACACTTATGACAAGCGGAGGAGATATCGTGTCTAAGGAGAAACTTTGTGAGGCAGTGTGGGGCACATCGGAGTATATAGATGAAAATGCCCTGCAGGTGAATCTTACAAGACTGAAGAAAACTATGGCAGGACTTGGCATGAAGGCAAAGATCATAGCTGTAAGAGGCGTTGGGTACAAAATATTCCCTGGGGACGGAGGTGCCTGACCCCCTTGTCAGAGTGGAGAAAATATGAAAAGATTTGGACTTGTTATAAAACAGAATATTGTCTGGCTTGGTCTGCTGCTTCTGACGGACGTGGCGTTCTGCTTCTTCATGTGGCTTGTGGCACCAGAGGCATTTGTCAGAATAAGTGTGCTGGTTGGCGTGTTCACTGTGATACTGTTCGCGGCGGTGTGCTCGGTGCTGTGTATAAAGGAC
>USSH01000342.1 GCA_900557435.1 uncultured Coprococcus sp.
GTATATTATTAACTGTAAACAGCGAGAGCGTAAGCGAGTTGTTTACAATCCCCTTTTTCATAAACGACTGCAACACCCTCCCCTCACATAATGTAGTTGCAGTCACTCCCTTTTAATACAAAAAAGAAGAGGCTGCCATTTCTGGCAGCCTTTTCTTTTTGTGTAAACACATAGTTTTCCATTTAATCACCACGATCACAACGTAAAATGTTAACTAATCACTATTTGCAAAATTAAAGCAATTAATAAGTAAGTAATAATTGACGTATTACTGTCTATTAAATTAAAATAATTAACAATGGGAGGTTTAACTTTTCGTGCATTTATCAATTTTTTCACAAGGGAGGAAAACTATGAAAAGAACACTCAAACTATCAAAATGGATTTTCGCAGTGCTTACCATCTGTATGCTTACACTGCACGCGTCCACCGCAGCCACAGCGGCGAACTACTCTGACAACTATGCCATAACCAATCTTCGACAGGTTGGTTCATTTGACGATGGTTTCACTATAATGTGGGACAACAAAGGGTTCTATCGATTCGATGTATGGTTTTCAACAACACAGAATGGAACATACAAAAAGCTTAACAGTGAAAGAACCAATTCAACTTTCTGGGCTGTAACTGATCTCAAACCTGGAAAGTCATACTACATAAAGATTCAGGGATACGACTATGATGGTTTATGTACCAAAACAACAAAACCGCTGGAAGTAGCAACCTATCCCGATCCTGACATCACTGTCAAACAGACTGCTGGAACCACAAAGAAAATAGCATTTTCCTGGACACCATCATCAGGTGCCACCGGATATCTTGTATCCAAATACAGTATCACGGTCAATGGTAAAAAAGAGACAAAAAAACTTCTGGGTACCAAAGCCGTTGCAGGAACTAAGCTTACTGTCAGCGCAGAACCAGGTCAGAAATACTATATCCAGGTCGTTCCTTTCCGTACTTCAAGTTCAAAGTTCAGAGCAATGTGCAGATATGAGACTAATTACAGTTCACTCACCATTTTTTCAGCTCCAGGCAAAGCAACAAATCTTGCAAAATCAATATACTATGACAGCGACAGCATGTCATTTAAATGGAACTACTGCAAAACCGATGTCCGGTCTTCAGGTTATACATGGAAGATAGAGATATACTCCCTGAAGGGCAAAAAACTTGGGACTGTATCCAGCAAGGATCCAGAATGTAATGTGAAATCAAAAAAGATAAGGGACGAGATCACAAAGTACGGATTCAAATTTAGAGTAAGAGCATCCTTTGTATATGAGAATTGCCTTCTTAATGGAGAGTGGTCGGATGTAAAGACCGTTATTCCGGCTGCCAAAATGCCAAAATATTTCCGTTATGTCAGTGGAACATCATACAAATTCACATGGGGAAAAGTACCAGGTGCTACCTGCTATTATATCTATGTCAACAGAAATAACGGCCAAGGCAAGTGGACCTATAAAAAAGTGAGCAATAGGCAGACTTCATTTGTTCTCAACAACATTAAAAAGGGACAGAAAATTAAGGTATGCGTTTTACCTGTAGTCAAGGTAAACGGCAAGGATGTCAAGGGGCTTATGAATTCAGGTTACACGACCACTTATTACAAATAGTCGTAGTTGAACCTGCTCATGTATAAAATAAAACGGATATTACACCGGTACTCTCGTATAGGCATAATATCCGTTTTCTAATGTCTATTCTTATATGTCGTCAAGCTATAATATTTCTCTGATTACTCACTTCTGAGTGCTATAACAGGATCCTTCTTAGCCGCAAGCCTTGATGGGATAAGTCCTCCGATCAATGTCAGTATAACGCTGATGATTACCAGCATCACCCCACCCTTCCAAGGAAGCGCCGATACACCGGCAACGTTGATATAACTCTCTATCACCTTACTGATCGGTATGTTGATCAGTACCGTCACACCAATACCTATGAGTCCCGAGAAGAGTCCTATGATAAATGTTTCCGCATTGAACACTCTGGATATATCCTTCTTGGAAGCACCTATGCTTCGGAGAATTCCAATCTCCTTAGTTCTCTCAAGAACTGAGATATACGTGATGATTCCGATCATTATAGATGAAACTACCAATGAAATTGCCACAAATGCGATAAGTACATAAGTGATGGCATTGATGATCTTTGTCACCGATGAAAGCATGATTCCGATGTAATCAGTGTATGTGATCTCCTTGTCAGGATAATCCTCATTGTACTTGTCTATAAGCTTAGTTATCTCGTCCTTATCTGCAAATTCTGCACAGTAGAGATTGATGGATGCCGGCTTTGCAAGCTCTGCGTATCCAAGCTTTGACATATTATCTTCATAAGTGGATGTTGACTCCTGGAAGAAGCCGTAACCCTTGAGCATCTCAAAAAGCTGTTCCTTTGTCATGGATGCCATCTGTGCCTGCATCTCCTCAGTCACCTGTCCTGATGCCATGAGCTGCTGCATAACAGAATCCATATCCACGTCGTCCGCTGTGAGCTCTTTGCCATCTGAGAATGGCATTCCTGTAAATATGTCAGTATCAGGATTATCCATCTGAGCCTTGAGCACTTCTGTCTTCTCGTTCTCTGAAACTATGTAATTGGCAAGCTCCGATGTGTAGCCTATATATCCCGGCTGCATGGTAGTTGCATACGCTTTATCCGAAGC
>USSH01000343.1 GCA_900557435.1 uncultured Coprococcus sp.
GAGGTCTCCACAGAGGGATAAAAAAATCACCCCAGACGTTGAGTTAAAAAAGGTCAGTGTGTACCATTGGATATACCGTACGGAATACAAAGCATGACATTAAAAATTTGTTTTATAGGAGGATAACAATATGCCATTGACAAGAAAAACAACAGGGGTAGAAAAAACAAAAAGAGAAACAGGAAGTGTTGATAAGGTCAGAATAAATGATAACCGTGTACAGGTACTGACCAGCGAGGGTAAAATATATGTTTTTGATAAACGGGATGTATGCACTGTTACAAATATATCACTCAATGTAAATGACAGACCGGCAAATGTCAGCTTTGAGAATTCAGGGTATGGAGCATCGACCAATGCTATCCGTTTTCAGAGGTACCCGATAGTGGAATTTGTCAATCTTGCACCGGAAACGGTGAAGAACTATATGAAGTCAATATTGATGGAGTCGATCCTGGATCTGTCTGACGTTAAGGTGATACATTCATATAAGTGGGGGGACAATGCGCCGTATCTCTATATGCAAGATGATTGGGAAGATGGAAGAGTATACGCTAAACTGAGCGATGAAGAAGCAGACAAAGCCGATGAATATGACATAGACTATGTGGACGACGGATACGATTGGTATGATGAAGATGAGGATGAGTAGGAGGAATGTGGTCTCAAGATTGAAAGGTGCTACAGTTTTTCCACTGCAGTGATGACACGGAGGAAACAATAAAGTATAGTAGTAGCAGAAAAGACACTAAATGTCGCTTGCCCAATGTCAGACGGGCAGGCAGCATTTGGTGTCTTTTTTTGAAGAGGACAGAAGAATGCCTAAGACAACGGGACAATAAATCCAGCAATGCGTTCTACTTCATGTCGCAGGAAAAAATATCAGCAATCCATTCCCATAGCCCTGGCTTTGGTGGTCTGTGTCTCTCCCCTGGGATGATGTGGTGGGGCATAGATGGATGAGAGTTTCAGTGGATTATTGCCGATGTTGATGATGTTGTGCCATGTGCCGGCTGGTATACAGATACATTCTCCTGCACAGAGATTCTGACGGAAACACAGTTCGTTTGGGCAGCAGCCCATTCTGACTGAACACTGTCCCTGTTCGATCCTGATGATCTGATCGGTATTATCATGGATTTCCAAACCTACATCTGAGCAGGCAGGTATACACATGACTGTCATCTGCATGAAACAGCCGGTCCACACGGTTTCGCGGTAATTGTGGTTCTGCAACGCTTTCTCCCGGAGGTCTATAGTGTAGATGTTGTCACGACAGTCAGGTCTGTTCGGAGAACAATGGTTGTTGTATTTCATAGGATAGTCCTTTCAGATTCAATAGTTCTATTTATAGTATTCAGAAAGGATAGAATATGACAAAAATTATACATTTTTATGTAGACTGGATGGTGAGCTATGTGAAAAAAAGCAAAAAGTGATAAAAAAATTGAAATTAGTATTGACATTTTGTACATAAACAACTAATATAAGATATATCAAATGGAAACGGTTCCAGAAACGTTTCCGAAAAACAAAGTAACCATTAAGCAGCTCGTATAAGAGATGACTGAAGGAAAAATTTTATTATTTTATGGGAGGAACCAATATGAACAAGAAAGGTATTGCGGCACTTGGACTGTCACTTATGATGGCAGGTACCATGTTGACAGGATGTGGCTCAGGAGATTCAGATGGAGCAGGAAAGAAGGCAGATGCAAAGGGCTCTGTATATTATCTGAACTTCAAGCCGGAGCAGGATGCACAGTGGCAGGAGCTTGCTAAGGTGTACACAGACGAGACTGGCGTTGATGTGACGGTAGTTACAGCAGCTTCTGGTCAGTATGAGACTACTCTTAAGAGTGAGATGGGTAAGTCAGAATCACCTACCCTGTTCCAGGTAAATGGACCGGTTGGTCTTGCTTCCTGGAAGGACTATTGTTATGATCTTGGATCATCACAGGTGTATAAAGAACTCACATCTGAGGACTTTGCACTTAAGGATGGCGATAAGGTCGCAGGAATCGGATATGTTATAGAGTCATACGGAATCATTTACAACAAAGAGCTTTTAAGCAAAGCTGGATACACAGAGGATGATATCAATTCATTTGCAGACCTCAAGAAGGTGGCAGAGGATATAACAGCCAAGTCAGACAAATTAGGATTCTCAGCATTCACATCAGCCGGAATGGATGGCTCATCAGACTGGAGATTCAAGACACATCTTGCAAATCTTCCAATCTACTATGAATACAAGGCTGATGGAATCGATACTACAGATGCGATCAAGGGTACATATCTTGATAATTACAAAAATGTATGGGATCTGTACATCAACAACTCAACAACCGATCCAAAGCAGCTCAGCACAAAGACTGGTGATGATGCGGTTGCAGAGTTTGTTTCAGGACAGGCAGTATTTTATCAGAATGGTACATGGGCATACTCAGATGTATCATCAATTGGCGATGACAACCTTGGAATGCTCCCTATCTATATAGGAGCAGATGGTGAGGAGAATCAGGGACTCTGTACAGGAAGTGAGAATTACTGGTGTGTAAATGCTAAAGCTTCAGAGGAAGATATCCAGGCAACTCTTGACTTCATGGAGTGGTGTGCTACAAATGACACCGCACTTAAGGCAATCTGTGGTTCACAGGGTGCA
>USSH01000344.1 GCA_900557435.1 uncultured Coprococcus sp.
CCATTCTGTCCGACAAAACCAACTATCTCCCCTTTATTTATATGAAAGCTCAGATCATCGACTGAAACAAAATCGCCTCCATATACCTTCTTCAAATTCTGCGCTTTTATCATATATAATAATCCTTTCACTACACAAACAAAAAGCTGTATATATGCCGGTACAATATACCAGCACACATACAGCTATTATATCAATTCATTATAAGGTTTACAAGTTTACAGTGGTATCAAGACAAAATGAATATATTATTTTTTCTTTAACCTTAAGTCCTGTCAGCTGCTCAAGAACATCTGCGTATTTGTCCAGCTGCACATGGTATTTTTGTACAAGGTCTTCCGCTTTTTTGACCGTGTCGGTTTTATAGTCCATCAGGACTATCTCCCCATCTTCTATGAAATACGCATCGATTATTCCCTGGACAACTATTGTCTCATCGTTATCGGGATCTATATCTGCTCTGCTGCCAAGTATCTCCTCCGGTGTCATCATCATGTAAAACTGCCTCTCCCTGAAAAGCTGGCCGTTTTTGTCAGCAGCTGCCATTCTCTGTCCCAGACTGCTTTTTATCATATTGACAATCTTGCCCGGATGTATCTTGGTTCTGTAGATATCTCCAAATATTCCCAGGTCAAATATCCTTTCTACATCAGCTTCTATTCCACTGTCCGAAACCTGCTGGAAGTCCGCAAGTTCCATTATCTTATGGTATACAGTTCCCACATCATTGCCACCGATGATCTTTTCACCGCTCAGAAATTCAGGGATCGGAGCCTTGTCTTTTTCTACATATATCCTTTCCTTTCCCGGCATCTGAAAACTGTCATTTTCTCCCATAGCCTGAAGCTTTTTTATCTCAGTTATGGACATCTTACTCTTGAGCCCGGATGAACCATGGCCATATCTGAATTCAATTCCTTTTTTTATCTGATTATAGATATCTTCTGCTCGCTCCTTCTCCGGAGCACCGGATTCAACAGAGACAGCCCCAAGCGAATCAACTCTGTTTTCTTCGCTTTCAGTCATTACCTTTTCAGTAATTTCAACAGCAGCATTATCTTCTTCATTATATTCAGGCTCTGTCTCCGCACTGCTTATAAAGTCTGTCGACTTCACCTCATAAACCTCAAGAAAATCCCTGTAATCTATAAAGTGAAGCGCTGTGTATATCCAGTCAAGAAATCTGCCGCCACTCATCAGAGCCGCACTGCTCATGCCTGAGCCAACCGCATACACATCCAGCTTTTCTTTGTATTTGTCCAATGACTTTACGCAGCCTGTCATATACAGTTTTTCTTTCGCCCTTGTCAGTGCAACATAGAGGACTCTGAGCTCCTCCGCATAATTCTCAGTCTTCATCTCCGCCGACATAACCCGCCTGAGGAATGAATCCCTCTTTACTCTGGCATCCGCGTCTATAGCCTGCGTTGTCAGATAATATTTCTGGTGTACCAACACCTTCTTCTGCAGATCTTTGTTGTTGAATCCTGTCCCAAGTCCTGCGACAAACAATACCGGGAATTCCAATCCCTTGCTCTTATGCATAGTCATAACCCTGACTACATTATCCTTATCGCCGACCATATCAGCCTCTGCAAAATCGAGGGAGTGTGTCTTCAATTCATTTACATATCTGATAAAGTTAAACACGCCCTTACTGTTCTGTTCAAAATCATCAGCCTTTTTTATGAGCATATCTATATTGGCCTGTCTGCGTTTTCCCATAGGTCTTGCACCTATGAACCAGTAGAAGCCGGTACGATCAAGCACATATCTTATAATGTCACTTATAGACATGTAACTCTTGTTCTCCTTCAGATAATCCAGCATTTCAACAAATGATCTAATCTTGTCCAGCGTACGATCATCTCCGGTTTTGTCCGTCTTATCTGATGCGACTTCATCACTGTGCGTTTCATACTCATAAGTCTCCATATAGTCTATGACCTTGTCATAAAGTCTGACATTATAATCCCTGCCACTCAACTCATATTTGATCCTGTATTCACCTACAATGCGGGCAAGCTCCTCCTCATCAAGACCAACCATAGGGGATCGCAGCACTGCAGCCAGATCGCTATCCACATAGCTGTTATCTATCACTGAAAGCATGCTCACAACACAGCTCACCTCAACTGCACCGAAATAGCCACTCTCACTCTGAATATATATAGGAATACCTGCATCTTCAAACACGCTGTCATATATGACCGAATTCGTCGACACGCTTCTCATAAGTATAACTATATCGCTATACTCTGCTTTCCTTCTTTCGTGGGTATCGCTGTCTGTGATATACAATGGATCTTCGCCATCCACAAGCTGATGTATCTTGTCTGCAATATACTTCGCCTCGATCTGTGAACAGCCATAATCCTCATCAATATCTGTTCCTATGACATCTGCGTCTATCATTATGAGTTCCGACTTGGGACCTTGATCTACATCATCAGGCTCATACATATGTCCCTCTGCATCCTCCACGGCATATCTTGAATTGAGCTTTGCAGCCTCATCATACTCTATTCCGCCGACATCTTTTCTCATGAGCTGCTCGAACAGCGCATTGACTGTCTTCAGCACATTTATCTCACTTCTAAAATTTCTTGTCAGCACAATGCAGTTACCCGGAGCATCCGCCGATGCCTGTT
>USSH01000345.1 GCA_900557435.1 uncultured Coprococcus sp.
ACATACAGTGCTGAAGCCAGCAAGGCAATAGCGAAGATTGAGGAGATGGGATTTGGCAATTTCCCTGTATGTATGGCAAAGAATCAGTATTCACTGTCTGATGATCCTAAGAAGCTTGGCAGACCTACAGGATTTGATATCAACATCCGAGAGGTATATGTCAGCGCAGGAGCAGGATTTGTCGTAGCTATAACAGGAACCATCATGACTATGCCTGGGCTTCCAAAGTCGCCAGCAGCAGAGAGAATATATGTGGATGATGAAGGAAAGATCGTCGGACTGTTCTAATATTATGGACAGTATTGATCTGAATAGATTATAAGCAGACAATTATTATTGTATAGATGCTTAATGTTACAGGAGGACAGATATATGTATAAACTTATAGATGGTAAGGTTATATCAAAACAGATAAAGGATGAGCTCAAGGAGAAGGTTGCAGGACTTAAGGCAGAGGGTGTAGAGATATGCCTTGCTGTTATTCAGGTCGGCAATGATCCTGCTTCATCAGTATATGTTGGCAACAAGAAGAAGGCATGTGAGTATATAGGAATAGGTTCACTGTCATACGAGCTCCCAGAGGAGACAACAGAGGAAGAGCTTCTTGCACTTATAGAGAAGCTCAACGCTGACGACAAGGTGAACGGAATACTTGTACAGCTCCCACTTCCAAAGCATATAGATGAAGATAAGGTCATAAAGACCATATCACCTAAGAAAGATGTGGATGGTTTCCATCCTATGAGTGTAGGTGCACTCAGCATTGGACAGCCTGGATATGTGTCATGCACACCGGCCGGCGTTATCCAGCTTATCAAGAGATCAGGAATAGAGATAGAAGGCAAGGAATGTGTTGTTCTTGGAAGAAGCAACATAGTCGGAAAGCCTATGAGCATGCTTCTGCTCCGCGAGAACGGTACAGTGACCGTATGCCATTCAAGAACAAAAGATCTCAAGGCAGTATGTAAGCGTGCTGATATACTTGTGGTTGCTATAGGAAAGCCAAAGATGATAGACGCCTCATACATAAAGGATGGAGCGACTGTTATAGATGTTGGAATCCACAGAGATGAGAACAACAAGCTCTGCGGTGATGTAGATTTTGAATCAGCCAAGGAAGTTGCCGGAGCCATAACTCCTGTACCTGGCGGAGTTGGTCCTATGACCATAGCCATGCTCATGTCAAACTGCGTGGAATCAATAAATATAAACTAAGAACAAGTGCGAAATTATTGGAGAACAGATGAAAGTATTACTCATATCACTTGGATGTGATAAGAATCTGGTGGACAGTGAGGTCATGCTGGGACTTCTGAATAAGGCTGGCCATGAACTTACAAATGACGAGACTGAGGCGGAGGCTGTGGTCATAAATACCTGCGCATTTATCAGTGATGCGAAGGAGGAAAGTATCAATACCATCATAGAGATGGGACGCCTTAAGAAGACCGGCAGACTTAAAAAACTCATTGTGGCTGGGTGCCTGTCACAGAGATATAAGGACGAGATAATGAAAGAGCTTCCAGAGATCGATGTCATAATCGGTGCGACAAATTATGACAAGATAGTAGAGGCTATAGGAACTGATGAGGAAGTCATAGTAGATGATATAAATTACACACCGGAGCCTGTATCTGAGAGAATAGTTACAACAAATGCATCTATGGCATATTTTAAGATCGCAGAAGGTTGTAATAAGATGTGCACTTATTGTATAATACCACACATAAGAGGTCGGTATAGAAGCATTCCGATGGACAGACTTTTGGCATCTGCTGAGAAGCTTGCGGCGGATGGTATAAAGGAACTGGTCCTTGTTGCTCAGGAGACAACTTTGTATGGTGTTGATCTGTATGGCAACAAGAAGCTTCCGGAACTTCTTACTAAGCTCAGTGATATAGAGGGTATAGAGTGGATAAGACTTTTGTACTGTTATCCTGAGGAGATAACCGATGAACTTATATCGGTGATGACGGAGAATCCAAAGATATGTCATTATATAGACATACCTATACAGCATTCCGAGAATGAGATACTCAGAAGAATGGGAAGAAAGACAAGCAGAGAAGATATAGTATCGCTTGTATCAAAACTCAGGTCAGCCATGCCGGATATAGCAATAAGAACTACACTTATATCAGGTTTCCCTGGAGAGACCCAGGAGCTTCATGATGGACTTGTGGATTTTGTTGATGAGTGTGAGTTTGACAGACTCGGCGTATTCACATATTCACCTGAGGAGGGAACACCGGCCGCTGATTATGAGGATCAGGTGGATGGAGAGCTTGCGGCAAAGTGGCGCGACGAGATCATGGAACTTCAGCAGGAAATCTCATATGAGAAGAATCAAGAGTTGATTGGTTCTGTCCAGAGAGTGCTCATAGAGGGATATCTTGTTGAAGATGATGTCTATGTTGGAAGAACATACAGAGATGCTCCGGGAGTTGACGGTATAGTTTTTGTCAGTGCACCATATGAATTGATATCCGGTTCATTTGTGGATGTGAAGATAACCGAGGCAAATGAATATGATTTGACGGGAGTGATAGTAGAATGAATTTACCAAACAAATTGACAATACTGAGAGCGGTGATGATTCCTTTCTTTTTGGTGTTTCTGTATATACCAGGGGG
>USSH01000346.1 GCA_900557435.1 uncultured Coprococcus sp.
GACTGAGTTGTGTCTGCGGGGCTATTCTATTATTACAGCAGTTATATAATGTTTATATAATAGTGATATAATTGCGGTCATGTAGTGGTTATATAGTAGTGATATAATTGCAGTCATACATAAGTCTTACATATTTAATTAAGAAGTTAAATTCAAGGAGGATTATCATTATGATCAAACAGAGAAACATTGGGATATGTATTCTGCTTTCAATTGTGACATGTGGAATATATGGACTGTATTGGTTCGTTGTACTCACAGACGACATCAATCAGGAGTCGGGAGAGGCAGATGCCACAAGTGGAGGAATGTCACTTTTGCTCACTATCGTCACATGTAATATCTATGGATGGTTCTGGGCATATAAGATGGGCGAGAAGGTGGACATTATCAAGAACAAGAACGGAGAGCCTTCAAGCAACTCAGGTATCCTGTATGTTCTTCTTCAGTTCTTTGGTCTTGGAATCATAGCATATGCACTTATGCAGGACACAGCAAATAAATATGCAAATGCCATACCACAGATGAATTCAGGATATGGTCAGCAGGGCTATAATCAGAGCTCATACAACCAGAATGGATATGGTCAGCAGCAGGGCTACGATCAGAATGCATACAACCAGAATGGATATGGTCAGCAGCAGGGCTACGATCAGAATACATACAACCAGAATGGATATGGTCAGCAGCAGGGCTACGATCAGAACGCATATAACCAGAATGCGTACGGTCAGCAGGGCTACGATCAGAATGCATACAACCAGAATGCGTACGGTCAGCAGGGCTATAACCAGAATGCATACAATCAGAACGCGTATGGCCAGCAGGGCTATAACCAGAATGGATATGGTCAGCAGCCTGGCATAGACCAGAACACATTTGGCCAGAACCCTTCAACTGATAACAATGGAACAGACAACCATCAGCAGTAACAGGAAATGATATAACAAAGCATGGATCAGATACAGATATCGAGAAGAAATGCGATAATAAAAAGGGATGCCGTCCTTTTGGGGATAGGCATCCTCTATTATATTTTCATAAGAATAACGGGGCTTGCGATCCCGTGTATATTCAGAAAGATAACCGGATTTTTATGCCCGGGGTGCGGGATAACAAGGGCGATCCTTGCGGCCGTAAGGTTGGATCTTGCAAAGGCATTTGCTTATAATCAATATATGTTTATAGTTCTTCCGGCACTGGCGTACATAATTGTAAAAAATGATTATGTGTTCGTAAGATATGGAAACAGAAAATTATCGCGATTTGATAACATACTTATATTTATATGTATTGCCGGGGCGGTGATATTTGCCGTTCTCAGGAATGTGATGCACTTTTGAGAAGGACGGTGACAAGTCCGTTGGAATGTGATGCGCTTTTGAGAGGAACTTTGACAAGTTCGTTGGCAGCTTTGTGGAATGGCTGCCCAAACAGGCTTATTTAATGTTCCAGCTTCTTGACAATAAATAATAAAAGGGCATATAATTTACAATTACCGAGGAGTTTTTCGGTAAAGTTGCACAAGCATTTCATTTGTGCTTGTAGTATTTTCAGGGAGGGTTTTTGAAATGGCAAAAAAACCGTATTATATTACAACCGCCATTGCATATGCATCAGGTAAACCTCATATAGGCAACACCTACGAGATCGTGTTGGCTGACAGCATTGCAAGGTACAAGAGATTCGCAGGTTATGATGTAAGATTCATGACAGGAACAGATGAGCATGGACAGAAGATCGAGAACAAGGCTTTTGAAAACATGCAGACCCCAAAGGAATTCGTTGATGAGACAGCAGGTGAGATCAAGAGAATATGGGATCTCATGAACACTTCATATGACAAGTTTATCCGTACAACAGACGATTATCATGAGAAACAGGTACAGAAGATGTTTAAGAAACTGTACGATCAGGGTGATATATATAAGGGACATTATGTAGGAAAGTACTGTACACCATGTGAGTCGTTCTTCACAGACGGACAGCTCATAGATGGCAAGTGCCCGGACTGTGGAAGACCTGTTCAGGAGGCAAAGGAGGAGGCATACTTCTTCAAGATGAGCAAATATCAGGACAAGCTCATGAAACATATCGAGCAGCATCCTGAGTTTATACAGCCTGAGTCGAGACGTAACGAGATGGTTAACAACTTCCTTAAGCCGGGACTTCAGGATCTGTGTGTATCAAGAACATCATTCAAGTGGGGAATCCCAGTGGACTTTGATCCAAAGCACGTTGTATATGTGTGGGTTGATGCCTTGACGAACTATATCACAGGTCTTGGCTACGATGTAGATGGACAGAGCGATGAGAAGTTCTACAAGTACTGGCCTGCGGATCTTCATCTGATCGGTAAGGATATCCTTAGATTCCATACTATTTACTGGCCTATCATACTGATGGCACTTGGACTTCCGCTTCCAAAGCAGGTATTCGGTCATCCTTGGCTCATCCAGAGTGATGGCAAGATGAGTAAGTCGAAGGGCAATGTAATGTACGCTGACGATATGGTCAATATATTTGGCGTGGATGCTGTCAGATTCTTTGTTCTTCACGAGATGCCATTTGAGAATGATGGAGTTATCTCATGGGAACTCATGGTTGAGAGACTTAACTCAGAGCTGG
>USSH01000347.1 GCA_900557435.1 uncultured Coprococcus sp.
TTTTATAGAAGAATGAGGTGAAATATGCATAATGTACCTACAGATGAGGTGTTTGTGATAGGACACAAGAATCCTGACACGGATTCGATATGTTCTGCTATAGCGTATGCCCATCTGAAAAACCAGCATGAGAACAAATTTATACCAAAGAGAGCTGGGAATATAAACAAAGAGACACAATTTGTACTTGATTATTTCGGCGTGAAGGCACCTGAACTTGTGAGCAATGTAAATGTACAGGTTAAAGATATTGCCTACAGAATCGTTGATGGAGTATCAGGTGATATAACCATGAAGAAAGCATTCGAAATAATGCAGGACAATGATGCTACAACACTTCCGGTTGTGAGTGGGGGCAAGATCAAGGGAATCATAACCGTTGGTGACATAGCGGAGGCGTATATGCTGGAGAAGGATGATAACTCTCTGTATATAGCCGGTACAAAGTTCTCACATATAATAGATACAATAAACGGCGAACTTGTATACGGTGATGCTGACGGGTATGTGAAGGACGGAAGAGTGATTGTTGGGGCTGCCCAGGTTGATATTCTTGAGAGACATGTCAAGGAAAATGACATAGTGATAGTGAGCGACAGAGTTGAGGCGCAGCTTGCAGCAATAAACTGTGGGGCCAGCATGCTGATAGTCTGTCTTGTAAACAGTATATCCGATGTGGTCCTGGAATTTGCAAAGAACAAGGGGTGTGCAGTTGTCGTAACACCAACGGATACCTATGCTGTTGCCAGACTTATCGGGCAGAGTATGCCGATAGGATTCTTTATGATAAGAGACCATATCATGACTTTCTATGAGGATGATGATATAGATACCCTTAAGACGACCATGGCAAAGACCAGAGTGAGATATTTCCCTGTTACCGATGGTTATGGCAATTATAAGGGGCTTGTATCAAGACGTAACTATATTAATGCCAGGAAGAAACAGCTTATCCTTGTAGATCATAATGAGAGGACGCAGTCTGTTGACGGTGTTGAGAATGCGGAGATACTTGAGATCATAGATCATCATAGAATTGCAAATATAGAGACGATGAATCCTGTTTACTTCAGAAATCAGCCTCTTGGATGTACAGCCACGATAATCTATCAGATGTACAAGGAGAAGAATGTCAAGATAGACAAGAAAATAGCAGGCCTGCTCTGTTCTGCGATCTTGTCGGATACGCTTGCATTCAAATCACCGACATGTACATTTATCGATGAGGCTGCAGCAAAGGAGCTGGCAAGACTTGCCGAGATCGACATATATGAGTTTGCCATGGAGATGTTTGATGCGGGAAGTAATCTCAAGGATAAGACTATGGACGAGATACTCCATCAGGATTTCAAGAAATTCGATATCGGAGATATGGTTGTTGCCGTTGGACAGATCAATTCTGTAAACGAAAAAGAAATTGACAGGATAAGAATTGATATGGGCAATTATTTAAGTGGTTATATGGAGCCTGGCTGTGATGTGGTTTTATTTGCCATGACAAATATTCTTCAGGAAGGCTCAGGCATAATCTGTGTTGGTGAAAAGGCTGATGAGTTGTGCACAAAAGCGTTTAATGTTCAGCTTAATGATGGGTATGCATATCTTTCCGGAGTTGTGTCAAGAAAAAAACAGATAGTTCCAGCACTGGTTAAAGCCACCCATCAGATATAATTGGATGTATTTATATATAGCAGATTAAAACTACAGCAGATATAAACTACAGTTACAATAAAAGATAATAAAAGATAATGAAAGATAGGGTGATGTTGTGAAGTTATATACCGCAAACGACTATATACGAGATACATTTGGTGAAAAATTATATAAGATCTCATTGAATGCGGGAACGACATGCCCGAATCGTGATGGAACGGTGGGGATAGGTGGATGTATATTCTGCAGTGCAAGCGGATCCGGAGATTTCTCCGAGGATGCCGAGTTGGACATAGACAGTCAGATAGAACAGGCGAAGATGCGCATTGCCGGAAAATGTAGATGCAAGAGATTCATAGCATATTTTCAGTCGTTCACGAATACATATGGTGATCCGGAAACTCTCAGAAGGAAGTTCCTTACGGCAGCAAAAAGAGATGACATTGCTGCTGTGTCGATCGCATCCAGACCTGATTGCTTCGGTCCGGAGATACTTGATATAATAAAAGAAGTTTCGACTGTCAAGCCTGTGTGGATAGAGCTTGGACTGCAGACATCCAATGAGAAGACTGCGCTGCTCATAAACAGAGGTTATGCTTTAGATGAATATGATAAGACTATGGATAATCTGAAAAAACTTGACGTTCATATTATAGTTCATATGATAATAGGCCTCCCGGGAGAAACAAAACAGGATATGATATCCACTGTCCGCTATATAGCGGACAGTGGTGCCGACGGCATAAAGCTTCAACTGCTGCATGTACTAAAGAATACGGTTATAGAAAAGATGTACATAAATGGTGAATTTGATGTGCTGACCTTTGATGAGTATGCAGACGTATTATGTGACTGTCTTAGAGTGTTGCCGCCGGACATGGTTGTTCACAGATTTACCGGTGATGGACCTAAAAAGATACTCGTTGCTCCGATGTGGAGCACTGATAAAAAGATGGTCCTAAACCGT
>USSH01000348.1 GCA_900557435.1 uncultured Coprococcus sp.
CGCCCGATGCCGTGGTCGGCGGCGGGGTATTGGGAATCATCACAAATGTTTTCCCTGTTATAGTAAACAAGATAATAGCTACTGTGCTGGCTTTGGTCATAGGTGTGCTATTTGTTGCACAGTATGTATATCACTCTGTGTTCAACAATTATCTCTCGGTCATGGGAACGATACGATTTGGAAACCAGGCTGCGGACAATGCAGATACGGTATTGTCTAACATGAAAACTGACATATCGGATATTGTGCTGCTTGTGATTCCGGTCGTCATAGCGATTGTGTTGATTTGGACGTTGATGCCATTTGAAAGACGTAGATGGTGGGTGAATCTGATCAGTGTAGGAGCCGTTGCAGTTATGTATATCGCAACGGTCATGGTCATGTGGGCTGTAGACTCGGATGTGTATAGTCCATATAAGGTTTATAGTCAATATACGTCTGTGGATCTTGCTGTGGAAAAGCTCGGAGTTATAGAGAGCTTCGTGGTTGATGTGAGGGAGAACGTGACTAGCGGTTCAGATAAGGGACAGATAAGCTTTGCATCTGCGGGGATGGATAATGCCGTTGATCCGCTTGAAAGTAGTGGAAATTCACCTGCAGATACTACAAATGTGGATGATGCCTCGAACTTGGATGTGACTGAAAAAGATTCGCATTTTGACAGTACCGATGAGCAGGTGACTACTGAGGAAGCCACTACGGAGACACCAGTTGATATTTCTCCGAATGTTCTGGATCTCGATTTTGATGCGATAAATGAACTTTCGGGCAGCGATGCAGTCTCGTCCTTGAGCGAATATTTTAAGAGTGTCACCCCTACAAAAAAGAATGAATATACAGGAATGTTTGATGGATACAATGTAATATGGATAACGGCTGAAGGATTTACCGGATATGCACTGGAATCCGGGTTGTTCCCGGCACTTTCTAAGCTTGCTGATGAGGGCTTTGTGTTTGAGAATTATTATCAGCCACTTTGGTATGGTTCCACTCTGGGCGGTGAGTATGCCAATCTGATGGGTAGTCCTACAAAGAATGGTGGATATCTCAGTATGTGTAGAGCGGCGGATAATGAAAATGGCATGTATTTTTCGATGGCAAATACTTTAAAGCGCATGGGCTATAGCTGTTATGGTTTCCACGACAATGATTATACATATTATGACAGAAACATAACCCATCCGGCCCTGGGATACGAGTGGATAGCCAGCGGAAATGGGCTGGAATACCAGACAGATGAGTATGGACAGGACATCTGGCCACAGTCGGACCTGGTCATGCTGGAGGAGACATTTGACAAATATACAAAGGATCAGCCATTCCATCTGTATTATCTCACTGTAAGTGGGCACGTACCATATGGATATGGTGCGGCAAATGCGATGTCGGAGAAGAATAAGGATGTGGTGGTAGACCTTGATTATTCAGATACGACAAAGGCATATCTTGCATCACAGTACGAGATGGAGAGGATGCTGGAGGAATTGCTTGAAAGACTTGAAAAGAGAGATCTTCTTGACAAAACGGTTATAGTTTTGGCAGGAGATCACGTTCCATATGACAATATGGAGGTCGTGGATGAGCTGGCAGGACAGAGCTTTGGAAATGATCTTGATGCGTACAGGAGCAGACTTATCATATGGTCCGGTTCCATGGAAAAGTCGGTTCGGGTGGAAAAGGTGTGCAGCAGTATAGATATTCTTCCGACTATGCTTAATCTGATGGGGGCAGAGTTTGATTCAAGGCTCATAGTAGGCAGGGATATATTGTCTGACAGCCCTGGGCTTGTACTGTTCCCGGATAGAAGTTATATCACAGATACATATGAATACAATGCATCCTGGGATCAGATAGTCAGAGGGAATGTGTCAGATGAAACATTTGAGGCTATGCAGCTCTATGTTGCGGACAAATTCACCGCCGCTGACAACATAACAGAGACGGGATATTACAGTTATGTTGCCAGGTATCTCGGCAAATGACAATATTTATCACATAAAATGTAGAAGTTCTATCCAAAATGTATTATATTTACATGTGGGTGTGAAACAATCAACCGTAAGATCATAGTATCATTTGACATATGATATGGATATGAGAGTCAGATTTAATGTAAATAACAGGAAAGAGGTTAGTTATGAAACTTGGAAGAAACGACATGTGCTGGTGTGGCAGTGGAAAGAAATATAAGGCGTGTCATCTGGCGCTGGATGAGAAACTTGAGGACATGAAGAACAAAGGATTCAAGATTCCAACACACAAGATGATCAAGAACTCAGAGCAGATAGAAGGGATAAGAATTGCATCAAAGATCAATACAGATGTGCTTGATTATATTACTCCATTTGTAAAGATCGGTGTGTCGACAAGAGAGCTTGATGATCTCATCTACAATTATACCAAGTCTATAAATGCGATTCCTGCATGTCTTGGATATGAAGGATATCCAAAGAGTGTATGTATATCTGTAAATGATGTGGTGTGCCACGGTATTCCAAGTGATGATATCATTCTTCAGGATGGAGATATAGTCAATATAGACTGTACAACAGAGTACAATGGATATTTCGGAGACTCGTCCAGAATGTTCATGCTGGGTGATGTGGATCCG
>USSH01000349.1 GCA_900557435.1 uncultured Coprococcus sp.
TCAGATTTTACAGGAAGTATTTGTCACCACTTAAGGGACATGCTACCTGCAAGTATTTTCCTACTTGTTCGCAGTATGCAATTGAGGCTATCGAAAAGTATGGAGTTTTAAAAGGTGGTCTCCTTGCAGTATGGAGGATACTTAGATGCAATCCTTTTTCAAAAGGAGGATATGATCCAGTTCCATAAAGGAGAAAATTATGTTTCTAACAAGAGAAGATGGTATGATACTCGGACCAGTCTGTTGGCTGCTTGGTAAGATATTCAATTGGATTTATATGTTCGTTGGATTTGTAGGAAGCCATATGGGATTCACATATGTAAATCTCAGTGTATGTGTTATTTTGTTTACATTTGTACTGAGAGGTGCATTGTTCCCATTATATTTCAAACAGCAGAGATCTACCAAGATCATGAGTTTCATCCAGCCTGAGATTGCTAAGGCAACAAAGAAATATAAAGGCAAGACTGATCAGGAATCTGTGATGAAACAGCAGCAGGAAACTCAGAGGATCCAGAAAAAATATGGTGTCAGCATGGCATCAGGATGTCTGACTTCACTTATACAGTTACCTATATTTTACGGTCTGTACAGAGTTATCCAGAACATACCTGCGTATGTTCCTTCAATGACCAAGAAGTACAGCGAGATCGTGGACATATTGAGTACAAAGACTGATTATATCAAAGCTATAAGTGATGTAGCCGGAGAGTCAAAGGTCAGCACTGTGACAATGGCTCTTAAGCAGATGGGAGATGATCCTACAAGAAACCAGATCATTGATGTTCTTGACAAGTTTGCCAAGAGCGACTGGGATAAATTGATAAGTAATCTTGATCTTGCAGGCAATGCTACTCTCACAAGCTATGTTGACCAGTTCCACAACATGAATCAGTTTTTGTTTGGATTAAATATTGCAGATGCGCCGGGATGGAAACTTTCAATAGCTTTGATAGTTCCTATTGCCTCTGCTCTCCTGCAGTTCTTACAGACAAAGATATCCATGAAGTCATCACAGAATAGCAACATGGATAGCAATCAGCAGACAGCTAACAACATGATGAAGGGTATGATGTATTACATGCCTGTCATGTCACTTATATTCTGTATAACACTTCCTATAGCTATCGGTCTTTACTGGATAGTTGGTTCTGTTATTATGATAATATCTCAGCTCATAGTTGATGCTTATTATAATCATCAGGACAAGGATGAGCTGCTTGCAAAGTGTGCTGAAAAGGCTGCTAAAAAGCAGGCAAAGAAGAAGAATCCGGATAAGAAGTCATTCTATGAAAGAATGATGGATGCTCAGAATGGCAATACATCAACAGATAATAGCCAGTCAGAGAATATCAACAAGATGGCTTCTTCAAGACTTAAGAGCTATGTAAATCCTGAACATTCTGTCAATGTAGACAGCAATGATAGAAATAGCAAATCGAATGTAACTTATAAACCAGGTAGTATCGGATCAAAAGCAAATATAATGCTTAAGTATCAGAACAATAGCAATGATAAGGGAGGAAATAAATAATGGAATTCGTTGAATTCAAAGGTAAGACTAAAGATGAAGCCCTTATGCAGGCCAGTGTTGAACTTGGAGCCCCTAGTACTGAACTTGAGTATGAAGTAATAAGTGAGGAGACAAAGGGATTCCTTGGTATAGGGTCAAAGCCTTGTATCATTAAGGCAAGAAAAAAGAAGACATTTACTGATGATGTAAGAGAATATCTTGACAGCCTCTTCAAGGCCATGGATATTGAAACAGAGATTCAGATGGAATTTGATGAGACAGAGAATGTGCTCTCAATCAATCTTGAAGGTCCTGAGATGGGTATACTCATAGGTAAGCGTGGACAGACTCTGGATGCGCTTCAGTATATTATAAGTCTTGCAGTAAACAAGAAGAGTGAATCATATATCAGAGTTAAACTTGATACAGAAAACTACAGAGCAAGACGTAAAGAGACTCTTGAGAATCTTGCAAAGAATATTGCATTCAAGGTAAAGAGATCAAAGAGATCATTTGCACTTGAGCCAATGAACCCATACGAGAGAAGAATCATCCATGCATCTCTGCAGGGCAACCGCTATGTAGAGACAGTCAGTGAGGGAGAAGAACCTTACAGAAGAGTTGTGGTAACACTGGTAAGAAACAGAAATAATCGATAATTAAGAGACAGGGGTCTTTAAGCGGCCCTTGTCTTTTTTCATATCTATGTATCACCAAGTATCGAAGGAAACTGCCAGTGGCAGGCTCTGCAGATACCAAAGTATGCAAGGGAAGCTGTCAGTGGCAGGTTCGCTGTATTGGAGGAAATTATGGAACAATTATATAACTCCACGATTGCCGCAATATCTACGGCAATGAGTAATTCGGGAATAGGAATTGTACGAATGAGCGGACCGGAAGCATTTCAGATCGCAGACCGGGTATATAAGGGGAAAAAAGAGAAAAAACTATGTGATCAGAAGTCACATACCATTCATTATGGATATATTGTTGATGGAGAACAGGTAATTGACGAGGTCCTGGTCATGCTGATGCGCGGGCCGCACAGCTATACCGGTGAAGACACGGTAGAGATCAACTGTC
>USSH01000350.1 GCA_900557435.1 uncultured Coprococcus sp.
AGAGGACAATACATATCTGGAGGTTGCGGAGAAGACCGGAGCTTCCACAGCTACGATAAGCAGGGTCAACAGATCCCTGAATTATGGCAAAGATGGATATGAACTTGTATTTTCAAGAATGAAGAGCTTTCAGCAGAATGACAAGCAGGATGACAATGGGAATGACAAGTAAAAAGATGCGTACAAATACAGGCAGATTGACTCCGGCATATTGATCATGGAGACTGCAGACATAAAAACCCCTGAACGATGGAATGTTATCGTTCAGGGGCTTTTTATGTTATTTTGTTCTAGAATCTTTATTGGATATTGCTGGTATTGTCTGATGGCTGGTGAGCTTTGGAAGCTTTTGCACCTGTGCCAGTCTGCTTAGACCTTGCGGCTTTGGATGCCGCCTGTTGGGCTTTGGCAGCTTTGGCAGCTGACTGCTGTTCTCTGAGCTTTTGTGCCTGGGCTTTTGCCTTCGCTTTGGAATCTTCTTCAGATTCCTGCCTGAGCTTATCCACCAAATGCTCTACATATTTCTTCTTGGCATATATATCAACCGACAGGAGTGAGATCATGCTGAGATCGTGGAGATAGGAATCCTTCTCCGGGTCGTACATGGCATCGGCCTTGTTGGCTGTCCTCACGATGTCCTTGATGATATCACCATAGTGCTGGGACAGATGCTCGTACAGATGGGCATATATATCGGAAATATCCTTGCCGTCCTTGTTCGAATCAAAATATCCGTCGATCAGGGGCTCCAGCAGAGTCTGTATATCGTTGATGCTGAGCATGTTCTTCAGATAGTATATATAGATGAGCAGTATAAGATGCTGCTTGGAATATCTCTTCTTATTAGGCGACGGCAGAAGATTGTTCTTGGTGTAGTTGTTGATCATAGTCTTCGTCATCACCTTATCTTCATCATTGCGCCTGTTTTTGCCGAGCTGATCTTCCATGAAGGTTGTGAGCTGATCCATGTACAGGTCGATGGATGGGATATCCTTCGGGTTTATGTAATCAAGGCCACCGGCCATTGATATTATATCTTTTATATTTGTCTTTTTATCCATGTAGACACCTCTTAGATTAGTTGGATCATATGCTTGGATTTTGAATACCGCAAACCGCTGCGCTATAGTTTGCATATGAACTGCTGTTTTTTAATCAACATGACATATTATATAGTATTCAAAACTACATTACAAGGTTGTTTTACTATAAAACGTATTAATTTGTTAAAAATGCTGGGAACATAACAGAAGGTTTTTACCTTTTCAAGGAAATTAAGCTTATCTGTGCACAAAAATATCACTGCAAGCCCGGATAGAAGCGAAAAGAGCATAGGCTTTTAAAGGCCTGTGCTCTTTTTAAGAATTCCTAAGTGCTAGGAGAAAATTTTGTGTCCATATCGCCGAAATCTGCCGGCTGTGTGATAATCTCTCCACTGGAGCCTCAGCCTGCCGCCAGGACTCAACCGTTGCCTACTCTTCGTCCGCGTCCGCCGGATCCTGTGGAGCCAGTGTGATAAGCACTCTGGCGACTCGCTTTTTGTCCATCTCAAGTACCTTGTAGATGCATGAGATGTCAGTGACGGACTCGCCCTTGGCTGGAATGTGATCCAGCAGCTCGGTTATGTAACCGCCGAGGGAGTCGTAGTCCTCTGATTCTATCTTTAGATTCAGCGCATCATTCAGATCATCCAGCTTGATGGAGCCATCAACGTTGTAGTGGGTGTCGTCAACCTTGATGATGTTGTTGTGTTCCTCCATGTCGTACTCATCCTTGATGTCTCCGATGATTTCCTCAATGAGATCCTCGATGGTAATAAGTCCTATGCAGATTCCGTACTCATCGAGCACGATGGCCATGGTGTTGGAATCCGACTTCATGGAGTGCAGAAGATCATTGGTCTTCTGATATTCATATACATACAGTGGCTTTCTCATGATGTTACGAACGCTGAAATTGTTGATATCATGGGTTGCCTTGTAGAAGAAGAGATCCTTAACATGAAGGATACCGATCACGTTATCTCTGGAGTCCTCATATACAGGAATTCTCGTATACGGTACTTCCATGTAGAGCTTCAGCAGATCCTCGTAAGCCATATCAACAGAGGCGATGGTCATATCTGCTCTTGGGATCATGACATCCCTTGCAATGGAATCTCCGAAGTCCACCACATTGGTTATCATTTCCTTCTCTTTGTCCTCGATGACACCTTCCTCCTCACTGACATTCACCATGCTTATGAGTTCATCCTCGGTCATCTTCTGGTTACCGCCGTCCTTGTCAAGCCTGATGATCCAGAATATAAAATCAGCGATCTTGTTCACTATGAATATCACAGGTGTGAGCACTATCATAAGGAGCTGGATTATGTCAATGTATAACAGCGATATCTTCAGGTTATAACGCTGAGCCAGGGTCTTTGGTGTGATTTCTCCGAAGAGGAGAACGATCAGTGTCAGGGCTCCGGTTGCAATACCTACAGCAGAGCTTCCAAATGCCTTTGTCACGAAT
Source organism: uncultured Coprococcus sp. (assembly GCA_900557435.1). Lineage (GTDB taxonomy): Bacteria > Bacillota > Clostridia > Lachnospirales > Lachnospiraceae > Coprococcus. The sequence continues at coordinate 2,515 of USSH01000350.1, forward strand.
GTGGTCGTGAGAGAAGATGCTGATATGTTGACAATGTTATTTCCTATAAGAATAGTGCTTATCAGCTTGCTTGAATTCTCT
>USSH01000351.1 GCA_900557435.1 uncultured Coprococcus sp.
GGTATCCGGTATGGATGGACTGATAGAGATAGCGGAGCTTGAATCGTCTGACATACTGGTTACGGGTATAGTTGGAATGATAGGTATAAGGCCTACGATTGCAGCTATAAATGCAGGAAAAGATATTGCCCTTGCAAATAAAGAAACTTTGGTTACGGCAGGACATATCATCATGCCGCTTGCAAAGGAGAAGGGCGTTTCGATACTCCCTGTTGACAGTGAACACTCAGCTATATTCCAGTCCCTTCAGGGAAATGTACATGGAGACGTGGCAAAGATTCTCCTGACTGCATCTGGAGGTCCATTCAGAGGAAAAGACACAGAGTTTTTGTCACACGTACAGGTTGAGGATGCTCTTAAGCACCCAAATTGGAGCATGGGTAAAAAAATAACCATCGACTCGGCTACAATGGTCAACAAGGGTCTCGAGGTTATAGAGGCAAAATGGCTTTTTGATGTCAACCCGGAGAATATACAGGTTGTTGTTCAGCCGCAGAGCATAATACATTCTATGGTTGAGTACAGAGATGGCGCGGTCATGGCACAGCTCGGAACCCCGGATATGAAGCTGCCTATACAGTACGCATTATTTTACCCGGAGCGAAGATATCTTGAAGGAGATCGTCTGGATTTCTGGAAGATGAGCTCGATCCTTGTGGAGAAGCCGGACATGGATACCTTCAAGGGACTCAGATATGCGTATGATGCTATTGGAAAGGGCGGTTCGATGCCTACCGTATTCAATGCGGCAAATGAATGTGCGGTAGCAAAGTTCCTTGACAGAAAGATACAGTTCCTTGATATCTATAGGATAATCGAAGAGTGCATGGCGGCACATGATATTATAGAGAACCCGGATGTATCACAGATACTGGATACAGAAAAATGGGTATATGAATTGGTAGAAAGCAGGTGGTAGATTGAACATTATACTTATTATTCTTGTATTTGGTGTGATTATATTTTTCCATGAACTTGGACATTTTATAGTTGCCAAGATGAATCATATAACGGTAAAAGAGTTCTCGATGGGTCTTGGACCAAAGCTTTTCTCATTTACAAAGAAGGAGACACAGTATTCCCTAAGGCTGATACCTCTAGGCGGATATTGCATGATGCTCAGTGAGGACGAGGAGGAGAATGAGAACGATGAGAACTCATTTGACAAGAAGTCAATATGGGCGAGAATGGCGGTTGTACTTGCCGGTCCGTTCATGAATATAGTTATAGCTTTTATTTTCTCAGCGGTTATCATACATTTCTGTGGAACAGATCCGGCAACCATCGGTCAGGTGTATGACAAGGATATGATGCAGCAGAGCGAATATGCAGATTCTGTAAAAGAGTTCGGCGGCGTATATCCGGCACAGGAGGCAGGAATTGAAGACGGCGACACAGTTCTCAAGATAGGCGGAAGCAGCATCAAGAATTTCCGTGAACTGCAGATATATCTGGAGATATACGGAGATGGCTCACCTATCGATATGGAGCTTCAGAGACCTGATGGAACTGTGTATGATACGACGGTTCATCCGGTCAAGACAAGTGCTGGATATAAAGTAGGAATTATAAGTTGCGGATATGTGCTCCCTAAGAGTTTTGGAGAGCTGATGAAGTACTCGGCTTATGAAGTCAGATACTGGGTCAAAGCCACTTTCCTGAGCCTTAAGCTCATTGTCACAAGACAGGTAAGCTCAGATGAGGTGTCCGGACCGGTGGGCGTTGCAAAGAGTATGAATGATACATTCAATGAGGCTGCCAAGGTGGATGTACTTACCGTGCTTCTCAACTGGATGAACTACATTGTACTCCTTTCGGCTAACCTTGGAATCATGAATATGCTGCCTATACCGGGACTCGATGGCGGACGTTTCCTGTTCCTGCTGATAGAGCTTATAACGAGGCGGAAGGTTCCGAAGGAGAAGGAGAATATAGTGACGGTCATAGGATTTGTGCTCGTCATGATACTCATGGTAGTTATTCTGTTCAATGATATTAAAAATGTATTTTTTAGTTGACAACAATATATTGTAAATAGGAGGAAGACGCCAGTGCCGTCATGGTACTGGCGTTTACAGGTATATGAAAACGAGAGAAATTCACATAGGTGACAGGGTTATCGGCGGAGGAAATCCGATACTCATTCAGTCCATGACGAACACGAAGACAAGTGATGTTGAAGCCACGGTTGCACAGATATTGAAGCTTGAGAAGGCTGGTTGCGACATCATAAGATGTACCATCAACGATGAAGCTGCGGCTGAAGCTGTTCCGGAGATCAAAAAGAGAATACACATACCGCTTGTGGGTGACATACATTTTGACTACAGACTTGCAATAAGAGCCATCGAAAACGGTGTTGACAAGATAAGGATCAATCCGGGAAATATCGGCGGACAACAGAATCTGGCAAAGGTTGTGGAAGCTGCGAAGAAAAGAAATATTCCTATAAGAGTGGGAGTCAACAGTGGTTCCCTTGAAAAGGATCTGGTGGAAAAATACGGCGGCGTCACGGCTGAGGGAATAGTTGAGAGTGCTCTTGACAAGGTTCGTA
>USSH01000352.1 GCA_900557435.1 uncultured Coprococcus sp.
GGAGACATCCTCGATGCCTACATGGAGGTTGAGAATCTCATGCTCACAGCAAGAAACCTTCTCATCAAGACTTCTATCACAGGAAAGGTTGACTGTATGGACAGATTCGAGAAGTATCTCATGAGCGCAAAAGAGAAAGAGACCGCCGTTTTGAGTCAGGTTGTAGAAATGTTATAAACCAATATAGCTATATCTGATATTCATATGCAATCTTATAAAGACTGCCACAGCCGGTGTTTTACGCACCATGCCGCGGCAGTCTTTACTTTTATATTCCACACATTTTTGCGCAATTTTACAAATTTCGACTTTAATAATACCCCTTTTTTATTTATACTAGATACTAAATTACAATCAGCAGAATAAATATAATGTAATACACTAACTCGGAGGATTTTTATGAATATTTGCGTATACGGAGCATCGAGCAACACTATTGACCGCTCTTATATAGAACAGACAGAATATCTCGGCAGACAGATTGCCAGGCGCGGGCACACCCTCGTCTATGGTGCAGGTGCAAATGGTCTGATGGGTGCAGTCGCAAGAGGTGTCCACGACGAGCATGGTGCTATAATAGGTGTGACCCCGGCATTTTTCAATGTGGACGGTATACTTTATGAACATGTCACCGAACTGATAACCACAGAAACCATGAGGGAGCGAAAACAGATAATGGAAGATAAGGCAGATGCTTTTATCATGACACCTGGCGGAATCGGAACCCTTGAAGAGTTCTTTGAGATACTGACTTTAAAACAGCTCGGCCGTCACGGCAAAGCCATAGTAGTATACAATCAAAATGGTTTCTTTGAACCCCTGCTCACCATGATGCAGGAGACCGCCTGTAAGGGATTCATGACAGATGCCACCAACAAGATATACACAGTGATGGATGACGCTGACGCAATCATAGATTACCTCGAAAATTACAAAACAGACATAGGCAGAGTGTTCAAATTCTAAAAAATCCCGTACATGGAGCAGATATTTTCCCCCATGTACGGATTTTTTGTTTTTCTGCATTATTCCCTCTCTCTATCCTCTTCTATCAGCCGTTTTACGGCATTCACCGCCACCTGTATAGTTCTGTCAGTGTCATGGATCTCAGGATTCGGAAGTCCTGCTGCAGCTCTCTCCTGATTAGCTACAACCAGAAAACAAGCTCCAACCCTCACTCTGAGGAACGCACCTACAATAAACAACGCCGCCGATTCCATCTCTGATGCCTTGCACCCCATCCGTTTCCACGCCTCCCATTTGTTTGAGAGCTCATAACTGACCGGCATTATCTGCGGCGAATGCTGTCCATAAAAAGAATCTTTGCTCTGAACGACCCCGGCGTGAACAGGTATGTTCATGTCTTTCGCCGCACTGATGAGTCCATTTACCACGTCTATATCTGCCACCGCCGGATATTCTATCGGAGCATACTCTTTCGATGTGCCCTCCATCCTCACCGAACCTGTAGCAACAACTATATCGCCGCCCACTATATCCGTCTGCATGCCCCCGCATGTTCCAACCCGAATAAAAGTGTGCGCCCCAGCGTGCACAAGCTCCTCAAGAGCTATCGCCGCCGATGGTCCACCTATTCCAGTGGATGTCACGCTGACCTTCTCACCGTCCAGATACCCTGTATATGTGACAAATTCCCTGCTGTCCGCCACAAGTTCCGCGTTGTCCAAATATCCGGCAATCGCCTTGCACCTCTTGGGATCCCCCGGCATTATCACATACCGCCCTATCATGTCCCCATTAACTTTTATATGATACTCAAGTCCCTGTTCAGATTCATATACCATATCAATCCCTCCTGTCATAACATCTTTAGACAAAAAGAAAAGCAGGCTTGCAGAAAATCTGCAGCCTGCTTTTCTTTATTACTGATTCTTCTCGGTAAACTTTCCTATGTATCTTATAAGATCAGCACTTGAACTCATCAAGCTTTTCCTGAAGTTCCGGTGCTACCTCTCCGTGGAATTTTACAGTAAGTGGTCTCTCAAGATCTAAGCTGAACACACCTAAGATTGACTTTCCATCTACAACATACTGAGCGGATGAAACGTCAACATCGTTTGGAAACTGATTAAGGTATGATACAAACTTCTTGATGTCATCCATTGTGTTCACTTTAGCTTTCATCTCTGTAATCTGCATTGGCTGCGCCCCCTAATATATCTTAATATGTTATTCTGCGAACGGTTCTGTTCTCCCATTGCCAGCTCGCTTACAAGGATATTCTAACACTCTCGCATGAAGTGTGTCAATGCATACTGCCCACGAATACTTATGGAAATACTTGTATTTTTGTCGCTTTATGCAGCCAGCATAAACGGCTGTAATGTGCTTATGAATGTTTCTGTCGCACCATTATAAAACTTGACTGTAAGTTCCTGATCAAGTCCAAGACTGAAAACTCCAAGAATTGACTTGCCATCTACAAGATAATTCTGGTTAGTTGAATACACATCAACATCCCCATCATACTTTCTCATTGTCTCTACAAACTGTCTGACCTGCTCCACTGAATTAAGCTTTACCTTTCTG
>USSH01000353.1 GCA_900557435.1 uncultured Coprococcus sp.
AAACTATAATTACATATGCATCTGCCCGTTTTTTATAGGGTGATATATCCTGAGATATGGTTTGATATTGCTTTTTTATACCGCGTAGAAAATCAGTGAAAAATCAGTGGAAAATTAATTGATGACCGCCGGTTTTAAGGCATTCTTTATCGAGTCGATGATCAGTTTGGTTGTATAGGTGCTGTCGCCAGAAGGTGTGATGTCATCCACAGACGATATGTAATGAAGCTGTGTGTTGATGTCTTCCAGTGAGGATTCGAGCAATGGATACATGGTTGTTATGGCTTCATCCATCTGCTTGAAAGACACGTCTGTGATCTGGCTGTCATCTACAGTTACCATAACGGAAAGAGTATTTTCTCCGAGAACAAGGGGGGCTGTGTATGTTCCGGGAGTATAACGTGTCTCATATATGCCGTCTCCCGGGTTTGATGACATTGGGGCAGAGGCAGTTTTGGTGGCATCATCGCCGGCACTGCCATGTGTATCGCTGCGTTTGAACATAGTTATGATGATTATTATAAATACAACTATCAGAGCTACAAGAATTGCGGTGTATATAAGTTCTTTTGACTTTAATACTATAAGTTTAGTTGATGACATTATTTTCTCTCCCTGCTATTTATTAATATAATTTATTCACAAGGGAGAGGTTTTATTCCAATTTTCATAAGGAGGGGCCCACGTAAGTGGGAGGAATCCTTGTGAAGCACGCAGACGCCACGCGAAGCGTCTTTATATGCGTCTGCTCAATAATTTTCATAAGGAGGAGGGGTGTACATGGGTGTACAGTTTGTGTTGGGACCAGCCGGTTCCGGTAAGACCGAATACATAATCAAAAAGTTGATAGACGAATCAATGGAGCATGTTGACTTGAACTATCTGTATATAGTTCCGGAGCAGTTCAGCATGGAGGCACAGAGAGATATAGTGACAAGGCATCTAAGGCATGGTTCCATGAACATTGATGCCATCGGACTCAACAGGCTTGCATATAGGGTGTTTGATGAGCTATCTATGAATCCCGGACAGGTGTTGGAGGATTTTGGAAAGAGCATGCTTGTCAAGAAGATACTGATGGATAATAAGCAGGATCTGTTGGTGTATGGAAGCTATATGGACAAGATGGGCTTTGTGGACGAGATGAAGTCCATGATGTCAGAGCTGTTTCAGTATGCTGTTGACAGAGAGGATATTGACCATGCCATGGAAAATATGGATGAGGACAGCTCTACATACAGAAAGCTCCATGATATTCGCCTTATATACGAGAAGTTCGAAGAGCGCAATGCCAAGGATAGTTATATTGTTGCGGAACAGTTGTCAGAACTGCTCGCTGATAATGTGGGGAGGTCCAGATTTCTTGCGGACAGCTATCTTTATTTTGATGGATTTACAGGATTTACCCCAGTGCAGATGAAGCTTGTGTCTAAACTCATGAGTCATACGCGAGGCGTGATATTTGCATTTGATATAGATGTAGATCAGATAGGCCTGTCAAAGCCGAAGGAATACGAGCTGTTCAGACTTACAAAGGAGACCGTTGCAGCGATATGTAAGGCTGCGGCAGAAGCACATGTTGACATAGAGGAGAATGTGGTTTTGTGCCGGAAAAATGAGGTGCCATATCGTTTTAGGACAAATGAAAGTCTGGCAGCGTTTGAGCGCAATATCTTCAGATATCCACACCAGAGGATAAGTGGCCCGGTGGATAGCATAAAGCTGGTGAGAACTGACAGATCCAGGGACGAGGCATTATTTGTGGCATCGAAGATCAGAGATCTGGTTGAAAATCAAGGGTACAGATATAAGGATATAGCTGTAGTGGCGGGAGATCTTCACGATGTTGCCGGATACTACAAGGAAGCTATGGACGAGTACAAGATACCGGTATTCATAGATGAGAACACCGCCCTCAGAGGTGATCCGTGTTCAGACACAATCCGCGCGTTCCTTGCGCTTATGACAGATAATTTCTCATTTAACAGCGTATTCAGACTCCTGAAGTCCGGTATGACGGGTGTGGATCAGATGGATGTGGAGCGTATAGAGAATTATGCCTTGGGACGTAACCTGAGGGGATATAAGTCTTGGCAGAAGGAGATCTGTGATAAGAAGGGCAGCAGCTATGCGGATGAGATGAATTCCATACGCAGACAGATCATGAGTATATTCAGTGAAGAGTGCATAAGCGTGTATAAGCCGTCCAGCCCTAATTCCAAGAATACAGTCAGGAATTATACCGTTGAATTGTATAGATTTCTTGATGATCTTAACGTATGGAGGAAACTGGAAAAACACAAAGAAGTCCTTTATGGTGAGGGAAGGCTTGATGAAGGTGACGCATATGGCCAGATATTTACCAAGATAGTCAGCCTGTTTGATAAGGTTGTCTCTATACTTGGCGATGAGGAGATGACGGTAAGAGAGTATGCAGGGGTTCTGGATGCCGGTATTTCTGACATGGAGATAGGAATTGTCCCGCCGACCATAGACAGAGTGGTTGTTGGAGATATAACGAGATCCAGACTTAATCATG
>USSH01000354.1 GCA_900557435.1 uncultured Coprococcus sp.
ATTAGAAGAGGCCTCCGCCAAGTCCTGAAAGACCGCCTGTTATCTTAGACATCTGTGCTGCTGACTCCTCCTCGCACTTTCTTAATGCTTCATTAGTTGCAGCCATGATAAGATCCTCAAGCATCTCTACATCATCTGGATCTACAGCTTCTGGGGCAATCTTAACCTTGCTTACTTCTCTCTTACCTGTAACTGTAACCTCAACAACACCGCCGCCTGCTGCTGCGCTGAATTCCTTCGATTCAAGCTCTGCCTGCTGTGTCTCCATCTGCTTCTGCATTCTCTGAGCCTGCTTCATAAGATTATTCATGTTGCCAGGCATTCCTCCTGGAAATCCACCTCTTTTTGCCATTATATAAATTCCTCCTTATCATCTACTTCGATGTCCATATTAACTAGTTCTCTTATATCTGTGAAACGGTTCTGGAAATCCTCACCGTCAGACAGCTTTGTTATCATTATATCGACTTTAAGTCCTGTTCTTTCTTCTATTATATCGACAAGCTGCTGCTTCGTTTCTTCTCTCGATAATGAATTATATGCAGACATTGACGAAACCATTATCTCAAGGCTTGTATTATTCTCTGCAAGTGTTACATTCGCTTGTTGCAAAAATGTTACAAGAAGCGGCTCATTAATCGAATTAACTATATTATTCCAGCTCGCCGCAATCTGTCTTATGTCATCTGGAAGTGCCTCTATAACACGCTTAGGTGCCGGCTTCCTGCCTGAGCGCATATTTCCTGCTCCATAAGCTCCATTGCCTGCTCCCATGTTTCCTTCTCCATTAGCACCACCATCATGCCAGTTTCCATCTTCGTCTGTATATCCGCCCTGTCCGGCAAATGAATATGCTCCGGAACTCAACTGGCTTTTAGTGTTATCAAGCTCACTTTTTGTCTCTTTCAATGCCCTTATAGCCAGTTCCAACTGACTTTCAAGCTGTCCTACTCTTCCTGACAACTCTCCTATATCCTGTGCTGGCTCCATAGCCGGTCTGCACAATTTAATAAGTGCAACCTCCAGCTTGATTCGCTTCTGTGTCGCAGTCTTTAATTCATTGGATAAATCGGACATAACTCTTATATATCTCATAAGAGTATCTACATCCACCATCCTGGCATCCTCAGACAACTGTGCCAGATTATCATCTGATATATCTATTACATCCTGCAATTGTGCCAAATCATCTGTTGATGCCGCAAGAAGCAGATTTCTTAAATACCATACGAAATCAGCCGTAAACTGGCTTAAATCCCTGCCCTGCATGATTATGTCTTCAACCATTGCCAGACATCCAGATACATCTGAATTCACAATACATTTTAACGTATCTGCAAACACTGTTGTGTCCACAGCTCCAAGCACATCCAGTACATTTTCATATTTCAGATCCTGTCCAAGATAAAATGCAATACACTGGTCTATCAGACTCAATGCATCTCGCATCGAACCATCTGCTGCCTTGGCAACATAGCGCAACGCCCTGTCCTCGACATTGATATTCTCATACTTCATAAGCTCCGAAAGCCTTGCAGCTATCGTTTCTATGCTGATTCGGTGAAAATCGTATCTCTGGCAGCGTGACAGAATTGTTATCGGAATCTTGCTTGCCTCTGTTGTCGCAAGTATGAATATAACATATTCTGGTGGTTCCTCAAGTGTCTTTAACAGTGCATTGAACGCACCAATCGAGAGCATGTGGACCTCATCTATGATATACACTTTTTTCCTGCCATCTGTCGGTCTATACTGTACTTCTTCTCTTATCTGTCTTATGTTATCGACACCATTGTTAGATGCCGCATCTATCTCAACTACATTCATGGAAACGCCATCAGCTATAGCCTTGCATGACGGACACTCACCACATGGGCTTCCATCAACGGGATGCTCGCAGTTAACAGCCTTTGCAAATATCTTTGCAATTGTTGTCTTACCTGTACCTCTTGTTCCACAGAAAAGATACGCATGTCCTATTCTGTCAAGCTTTATCTGATTCTTTAGTGTTGTAACAATATGATCCTGTCCCTTAACATCCTCAAATGTCGTTGGACGCCACTTTCTATACAGAGCCTGATAAGACATACCACAAGCTTCCTTTCTTAAATCTGGCTGAATTTAGCTGATTGCCTTCTTCTAAAAAGTATACAACAAATTAAAAACCGTGCGTCCAGCTTCGAACAGTACTCCACAGACGTTACCGATACAGTTAGCTCGATCCAGGCTGCCTTTCGGCACACAGAAGGTTTCACTTAATGCTGCTTCATTCCTGACCTGACATGGTTCATGAATTTCTGTTGCGAAAGACCCAGATGTCAACACCACTTATATCGGGCTGCTCCATAAACTACTGCCCTCTGCCAAACATCACCCCTGCTATAGCGGATTGCAGGTACAAGGTGCCGCTACTACCCCGGCTGCACGGTCTGTTATATTATACCTAGGAATTGCGCCTGTGTCAATGATTTCAAGCAAGGACACACTTATGCCAGGGGCTTGCCTATGCCAGGGGCTTGCTTATGCCAGGGGCTTGC
>USSH01000355.1 GCA_900557435.1 uncultured Coprococcus sp.
CGAGCTGATCCCAATTGCCGGTCTTTGGATTGTACATGTCATACACATAGTACATATACTTCATGCAATACATTACCACCTGGTCTTCACCACCACCTGCGGCATTGTACTGAACCTCATATTCCACAGACTTTGACTTGTTGTACTCATAGCCTGCACCTATAGAGGTCTCAGCCTCCATCTCGGCACTTCCAAAGAGGGACACCTCCGTCGACGTATACACTCCAACCTTCTGGGTTATGCTTCCACCGTTAGAGGTTGAACTGCCTTTGCTCGTGGAGAAAGATGTTCCCCCATTATTCACGTAATCATAAGCTTCATTTGCATCCTTGAAATACGGACTTGCCTGAAGTATCGCATACACCTCCGGATTGGTGTATATCACATATTTGCTGTCGAATTGAAGCCTAACAGAGTCATCATCTATATCCGGAAGGCAGAGTGATATAAATGTTCCGTATGTATCATTTCTCCTATTTGATCCTGCTATTACACCCTCCTGTGAGCTGTAAGCACTGCCATCCACCTTAGAGAAGGTTGCTATATCCATCCAATAGTAGTCCTCTGAGCTGTTGACCTCGCCATCTCTGTGAGTTCCTACAACACAAATAAAGCTCTCCCTGTATCTGACTGCCTCTGGATCAGTGTCAATACATCCTGCTGATACCTCTCCAATCCATATCTGTTCTTTACCCTTACTGTCATTCTTTGGTTTTACCTGACTCGAGCAGAGGCTTATGCTGCCTATCTCCTCATTAATTCCTTCGTCAGCTTTGAAACTATATATCTCACCTCCAAAGAGAATGCTGTCCGAATGTGCAGAGCCATTGACCCCCTCAAGATCTGCACAGGCAAGAGGAAACGGTGCATATACAGGTCTGAATCTGGTATTAGAATCATTCGAACTGTAAGAATTAAATATCTTACTGCTCTTTGAACCAAGTTCATGAGTCATGAAACCTGACTTCACTACCTTCCCATTAACCGGGTTTATATAGAAATATCTGTAGGCCGCTTTTCCGTTGACAGAACTGTCCTGTGCCTCATAGCCCGCAGTCACGATAGTGGTGACAGCCACACTTCCGTCCGGAAGCATAAAATCGCCAAAGGTACAATTGGCCGACGCCATACCTGTTGCGCCGCCCTTTAAGGCTTCATGCTCAAGTCCCGGATACGCCTTTATCCCACCATCAAAATTGTAAACAGAGAGGAAGGACTGGTTTGCCAGGTCTGAGCTTCCCACGGATGCAGACACAGTCACCGCCAGCTCATCATCACCATTTCTGTCCAGATCTCCTGATGCAAGCCCCACTACCGGAATCTTGTATATCGTCTGATGCCAGGTGTCGCCACCGCCATATTTTGATGCCTCTCCAGCGGCAATCTTAAGCTGTTCTCCCTTATGAAACGCACCTTTTCCCTCACCAATATACACGTCAACAAGAGCCTTTCTGATACCGTTCTCATCAACATATTCTCCTGTATATACGAATATATCGTCTTTTCCATCACCGTTTATATCTGCCTTCTCCACCTCAAACATGGCATCCAGCTCCTGGACATATCTTCTTCCGAAGTAGGCCATATGCGAGCCTGTTATGAAGCTGCTGGCGTTAAATGAAGGTGTATATTTTCCAACTGCTATTCTCTCTCCATCTGAGTTGATCTTGAAGATCTCCAGCTGTATCTTACCTTTATAGGTTACGTTATTATATTTGGTCGTACTTTTATCACCATAGGCACGAAGCTCAGCGATATAATTATCTTTTCCCGCGTCCGCATCGCCCGCATTGCCCGAATCACCCGCATCAAATGCAACGCTTGTGGCATAGATACCGCTGAAACTATTATACGCAGTCTTCATGCTGTTGCCCCTGTTGGAGCTGATCTTACTTCCTATAGTTCCACCTTTCCCGGTTTCAACCTCACCACTGATATTATAGTACTCATAAGCTCCATCCAGATTCCCGCCACCATCAGATACATCCGGCGTTCTGTTTTTATCACTATTTATTCTGTCAAATCCATTTCTGACAGTATAGACATTGTCGTCTATTCCATTCGCCGCAGCATACACCTCGCTGACCTTCCTGAGCTGCACTGTACTGCCAGTGTCATATGGCACAGGTGCCTCATCCTCATCCACTTTAAGATCAAGCTTAAGGGATTTATAGGTATTCTCATCAATGTCCCTGGTTGCCACCTTGTTGTCAGATGAACTGGCCGCCGCCTTCGCCGTTACCGGCAGGCTTAGCCCTGAGAACATTGACAAGAGCATACTGGCCGCCAGTGCCCAGCTTATCGCCCTCTTTCTCATATTAAATTTCCCCTTTCTTTCATTGTCAGTAATAAATTTTTGGGTGGCTGCAGAGCTCACATATATCTGTGGCGTATGAGCATCTGAGTCACCCGGTCAATTTACACTTGTTGTTTAGTGTTCCTTTTAATTATAGATTGCCAGCTTCCATATGTACACTAACCAAACGGCTAGTAATGGCCAGCAAAACCAATTTCTCTCTTTCCAGAAAACC
>USSH01000356.1 GCA_900557435.1 uncultured Coprococcus sp.
TTATAGGAACCACAAGAATAGCTATACCAAGTATGAATAATAATAAATTTCTCTGACCCTTTGTGATTGAATCCATATCCGTACCTCCTTAATTTGCAGATACTTCAGTGCCTGAAGTCTCTGCTGCATCAGCATCTGCTGTAGCATCCTTATATATACACTTAACTGTAAAATCGTATGTGACATCTGTTGACTGCGCATCCTTGTTCTCTGTTACAGACTCTATGAATGTATTATCGATACACTCAATGTCCTTGAGATTGATTGCGAATGCAGCTATATCTTCATAAGTCTTTGTGTTACCTGTAAAGTCTACACCGTCAGCAGTTGAATTGAACGCTGTGATGCTGATTCCCTTCGGCATCTTGTCCTCAAGTTCTGTGATGAGTGTACCAACGTTCTCGTTGAGGTTCTCTGTGTAGCTGTACATGTTCTCAGCATCCATATAGATGTTCTGTGCATTCTCGCAATCAGTAACTATCTTCTCGATATCACTTATAGCCTGGATGTCTCTGTTTACCTGATCGAGTTCTGACTGAGTCTTGTTCTTTGCTATGAACGAATACGCTGTAACTCCTCCGGCGATTATCACCGAAAGTATCAGGAAAGCGATCACAAGAGGTGTCGTGTCAACACTGCTTGCACTACCCTTTGCTCCTGCTTCTCCAAGTTCAAATCCCATCGGATCAAAAGCTGCTCCTATCGGAACCATAAGGTATACCGGATTGTAGATTTTAAGATCAATCTTTGGATCAAACTTAATGTTATACAATGTATCCATTACTCTTGTCGATACATTGAGCTGAACCTTGAAAAGGCCATCTATTCCTTTGATGAGTGCTCCATCGCCTGTGAGGAATACATCATCTATTGGCTTATCAGGGTTCTTTGATGTGAAGAAGTCCATAACACGGCCGATGTTGTTGATGAGATATCTGAATGCTCCTGTTATAGCATTATCATCGAAATCTACTGTCAGAAGTCTCTCGTTCTGCAGAAGTGTCATAGCTGTTGTAGCATCCACACCCTTTGCATCCATCACTTCATTCACTACAACATTGGTTCCATATGGAACCGTTCTCTGAAGGAGAAGTGTATCTCCTTTCACTATGTTGAGCACCGTAGATTCGCTGCCCAACTGGATTACCATAGTTGTCATAGCTTCTGTTGTCTGAGTCTTGATCAACTGAAGCATCGCATTACCAATATAATCAAGTGCTACTACCTTAAGTCCTGCAAGTGCTGCGAGATCGTAATACGATCTAACCATGTTCTCTGGTGCTGCAACGGCCAAAACTCTGAGCTGCTTGTTATTCTCTTCATCAGTAACGGTCTCAAGTACTGAGTGAGACACCACGTAATCCTCTATATTAACAGGGAAATACTCTGATGAGTTCGCATTAATAATTCCTTTGATTTTGTTCTCCTTAACGAAAGGTACAAGAACCTCTCTGTTAACGATCTTTGTAGAGGTAAGAACGAATATCGCGTTCTTGTTTGTAATTCCATTTGCTGAGAGCTGAGACTTGATTGCCTCTGCTATTCTCTCTTTGTCTCTGATCACTCCATCCTCATAGGCATCTTCCGGTGTCTCGAAGATGATAGCATTGTGGATCGTTGACTGTTTTTTGTTTGAAGGTGTAACTTCAACGATTGTAATACTTTCATTTGTAATGTCGATTGTTAAAACTTTGCTATTACTCGCCATTTTTTATAGCCTCCCTCGCTAATCAGTAGTTTTGTATTTGCTTGAGTACCAGCTTACCGCTGTTCACCCCATTCATAGAAATTGTAACAACAGATTCCGATCTGTCCGGCTATCTGCTGAATATAGGTCAACATTCTGTCACCCTTTTAATAGTTCATCTCCTCCGTATAATGACCCTTTTATATAGAAGAAACTCGCCGAGAAAAATAAGTACCAGCTACACAAGGTAAGCCAGCTGCCGCCATAAGTTTCGTTGCCGCGAGCTTTGCACCGCCATCCGGCTGGCGTCATCGCAAGCATATCACTCCTGACTGCAAAAAGCTTAATTATGCAACAGGCACCCATGGCACCTGTTGCGTAACAAGCTTTATTATGTATGCGGATTCAACATCTATCTCATCTTTTCTCTAACATATTCTTACGAGGTGAATTGCATTTACATGATCAGATGATATTCTATGTTATACCCACATGTTGTTTACTCGAGATAGCGCCTGCTATCACTGTTATTACTTAGACCACTTTGCACATGTTGAAGGTGAAAGCTCATTTGTTCCATTTGTATCAGCATATACAATTTCACTTGTACTGCCATTTTGGTAAGTTCTCACTTTTTCATCACTTCCTTCTTTTATTTCATCATCGTTTATTGGCTTATCTTCTAAATAAAAATTAATTAGATTAAGAAAATTTTGCCATCCTTCTTCTAATGTTCTACGAGGACAATTTTTATTTGAAAAATCTTGATGTTTTTTTACTTTATCAATTCCCCAATTATATTGTTTTAATAAATAAGCAATATATTCTGCTGCAAGTCTTTGG
>USSH01000357.1 GCA_900557435.1 uncultured Coprococcus sp.
TGTGATCCAAGCCACCCTGCCCAGCGCGGGACGTTTCACCGTCGGTGCGGACGGCACGACGATCGAAATTCAGCAATCCACAAGCGGTTCGACCGTGAAATTCAAGGTTTCGACGACGGCCTGTCTGCAATCCGCGACGAACCCCGACCCCGTGACGGGCATTTCGACGGGCGAATTCGAGCTGCCGGAAATCGACTGGGACGTTAAAAACACCGCCCGCATCGACTTTTCCAGCGACAATAAATCCAATCCTCATACAATAATCACCTGCTCATAATATGTAGTCAGTATCTGTGTATATCCCATCAGGGAATATGTCTTTCAGGTACAGCTTCTTTCGAATACCATCCATCCAACATACTAACATTCCACTTTTTAATTGTAAAGTAAAGTAACAAAAAAATCACAGTGTGGAACATTTTCACACACTGTGATTTTTATGACAAAACAGTTTCCAGTAATAAATTCTAGTATTTAAACTTCTCTATTACTTCTTCATTTGCCTTCATGGCAGCCTTCTCCATCTCCTTACGCTCCTCCTGAAGCTTAAGTCTGACTGACTCATTGTTCACTCCTATAATCTGAAGTGCAAGATATGCTGCATTCTTGCTGCCATTGATGGCAACAGTTGCAACAGGTATTCCCGATGGCATCTGAACTATTGAAAGAAGTGCATCCATTCCATCAAGAGTTGCACCTGAAAGCGGTACTCCTATAACAGGAAGAACTGTCTGTGAGGCAACCACCCCCGGAAGAGCTGCTGCCATACCTGCTGCTGCAATGATAACCTCAGTTCCATTGTTGTTGGCCTCATCGATAAACTCTGAAAGTCCTGCATGTGCTCTGTGTGCAGAGAGACATCTCACATCCACCTCGACACCATAATTCTTGAGAATTGATACTGCCGGCTCAACCTTTGGCAGATCACTTGTTGATCCCATAATGATAGCTACTCTCATTTTTCTTTTCCTCTTTTCTTTATTTTTATTGGACAGGCACTGCCCTGTGGCTGCACCTGATTCTTCGTATGTGCCTTATATACTGTTCAGATACTGATCGATCATCTCACTTGAGGTCTCGTAATCACCGGATCCCACATACTCCTTGAGCGCAGTGAAGAACTCTGTATCTATATCACCATATGAATATCTGTCTATATCCTGTATAAGGCTTTCGACAGGCTCATTATCACCGGCACGCAGGAACGCCCTCAATTCCTTGAGTTTACTCTTGTTGATGCCATCCCGGTACTCCTTCTCTGCAGGCTGGTCAACATGATTGATTTTTGCCATATATTTGTCTATCTGCTTGAAAAAGTCATTCATCATGGCCACGAAGTCTCTGGTATTGTCACGGGCATACTGCTGATTTCCGATATTGATAGCAGACTCCAGGTTCGCCGCCTTTCTCTCTATGCCATATGCTCCTATATTCGCACTGCTGCTCTTGATATCATGGATGATATTCTTGTACCTTCTCACATCATCATCGATATATGTCCTGAGCATCTGGACCTCAGCCTGATATTCATCCTTGTAATTTCTCACAAATGCGTTGAATGTCCTGAAGCTTCCCCCCATGACTCTGACCGCATCTTCGACAGCAACAAATCTTCTGAGAAGCACCGCATCCTCCATGTAACTTACGTCATCCTCAAGCTGCGAGAGATCAGTATTCCTCTCCTTGATCTTATCCTCAGATATATATGTTCTGAGCATTGCCTCCGCCTGATCCAGTTCAACAGGTTTAACTATGATATCATTGAAGCCTGATGTGAGTATCTCCTCTCTGGAGGTCTCAACTGTATTGGCTGACAATGCTATGATCGGCATCTTCTTGAACTCCTCACCATCAAGGTTTCTTATCTCCTTCACAGTATCACGTCCATCCATCACCGGCATCACAGTGTCTATAAACACCATATCGTATCCATTTATCATGACCTTATCCAGCGCGTCAAAACCCGATGAGGCTGTATCGCACGTCAGATCATAGGTATCAAATATGGTCTTCTCGACCTGAAGACCGATCTCTGAGTCATCCACAATGAGTATCCTGACATCAGGAAGCCACAGATGCGAATTGGCATTTCTTCTGGCCATTTCTTTTCGCTTTCTCTCATTGTAGTTGACATAACTATAATCAAACACTGACTGTCTGACGCTGAATCTTATCGTTGTTCCCGCACCATATATACTCTCAACACTGATTTCACCATCAAGAAGTCTGACCAACTCTTTCGCTATAGCCAGTCCCAGACTTACCCTGAACATTCCTATATCAGATCTCTCATAGGAATCATCCAGTTCAAACATCGTATCAAGTCTCTCTTCTTTTACACCCAGACCTGTATCTGACAGTTTGAAATCAAGATATATCTCATCGTGATCACTGTCAAATATTCTGGATATCTCCGTCTCAGGCTCATCGATATACTCCGCATAATCCACATTGTCTTCTTCGTCGACATCTTGTTCGTGTACATCATTCTCCGCCTTCCTCGCCATATGCCAGTCTACATCTATACT
>USSH01000358.1 GCA_900557435.1 uncultured Coprococcus sp.
ATTTGAACAGATCGTTCGGAGACACTCCAGTCTGCTTCAGGACATCCTCAAACGTATCGCCCTCAGCAACCTTATATATAAGGAAATCTTCCTCCATTATCACTGGTATACACACCTCATCCCCAGGCTGCATATTGTACACATTTATATACGGATTGGCAGATATTATATCACTCAGCTTCACCTTGTATATTTTGGAAAGCTTATATAATGTGTCTCCTTTTTTCACCACATGTATAACTCCATTGCAGGTATCAAAATTCATACTGAACCTCTGCAGGCTTTTTTATATAATATTCTATCCTCAACATATAGTTCCTTTTTCCACTAATAGTTAAGTTTTCATAAAGTCATTGTTTTTTTTTAAACCCTACACTATAATAAAGTAGCTTTATCGGAAATATAAGCTAATACACACATTCAACATACAATATTTATTATTTAAAAGATATACAAAAGAAATTGGAAGGGTTGTTTTATGTACACATTAGGAATTGATATCGGATCAACTACAGTTAAAGTGGCTGTCCTTGACAAGGATAACAACATACTTTTCTCCGATTACAAAAGACATTTTGCAAATATCAAAGAGACTCTCAAGGATCTGGTACAGGAAGCAAAAGACTCTCTTGGCGAGAACGAGGTCAATCCCTGTATAACAGGTTCAGGCGGTCTTGCTCTTGCTCAGCTCATTGGCGTTCCTTTCACTCAGGAGGTCGTCTGCGTGTCTGAAGCATTGCAGGATTATGCTCCCCAGACTGACGTAGCGATAGAACTCGGCGGCGAGGATGCCAAGATCATATACTTTACAAACGGAATCGAACAGCGTATGAACGGCGTATGTGCCGGAGGTACCGGTTCTTTCATCGACCAGATGGCTACTCTTCTTCAGACTGACGCATCAGGTCTTAACGACTATGCCAAGGACTATGATACCATCTATCCTATCGCTGCAAGATGTGGTGTATTCGCTAAGACGGATATCCAGCCTCTCATCAACGAGGGAGCTACAAAGCCAAACCTGGCTGCATCCATATTCCAGGCCGTTGTCAACCAGACTATCTCAGGTCTTGCATGTGGTAAACCTATCAAGGGTAATGTCGCATTCTTAGGTGGTCCTCTTCACTTCCTTCCAGAGCTGAAGAACGCCTTTATAAGAACTCTCAACCTGACAGGTGACGCCATCATAGATCCTGGACACTCACATCTGTTCGCAGCTGTAGGTGCAGCCATGAACTCCAAGCCGGAAATCTCCATGACACTTTCTGAGCTTATACATGCACTCTCACAGGAGCTTAATCTATCCTCAGGTGTAGAGAGACTTGCTCCACTTTTTGAGAGTGATGAGGATTACGAGAAATTCAAGACCGATCACAACAAATACGCTGTAAAGCGCGGTGATCTCGCTACATATAAAGGAAACTGTTTCATCGGTGTAGATGCCGGTTCAACCACAACCAAGGTTGCTCTTGTCGGATCTGACGGCGAACTGCTCTACGACTTCTACAGCAGCAACAACGGAAGTCCACTGAACACTACTATCAGAGCCATAAAAGACATATACAGCAAGCTTCCTGAGGGCGCAGTGATCGCCGGATCATGCTCCACAGGCTACGGCGAGGCTCTTATCAAGCAGGCTCTCTCACTGGATTTCGGTGAGGTTGAGACCATAGCCCACTATACAGCCGCAGCATTCTTTGACCCTGAGGTTGATTGTATACTTGATATCGGCGGTCAGGATATGAAGTGTATCAAGATCAAGAACGGCGTTGTAGATAACGTTATGCTGAACGAGGCCTGTTCATCAGGATGTGGATCATTCATAGAGACATTTGCCAAATCACTTAACTTCTCAGTTCAGGATTTCGCTAAAGAAGCTCTTTTTGCAAAACATCCTATTGACCTTGGTACAAGATGTACAGTATTCATGAACTCAAAGGTTAAGCAGGCGCAGAAGGAAGGTGCCGAGGTCGCAGATATCTCTGCCGGTCTTGCATACTCGGTTATTAAGAACGCTTTATACAAAGTTATCAAGATTGCTGACCCGGATGATTTAGGTAAACATATAGTTGTTCAGGGTGGTACATTCTACAATGATGCTGTCCTTAGAAGCTTTGAAAAAATCACAGGCGTAAAGGCAGTCCGTCCTGACATTGCAGGTATAATGGGTGCATTTGGTGCTGCATTAATAGCCAGAGAACGTTATGACGGAATTTCAGAATCTACAATGCTTTCTATAGACAAAATTAACGAGCTTACATACAGCACAACAATGACACGTTGTAAGGGATGTACCAACAACTGCTACCTTACAATTAATAAATTCTCTGGCGGAAGACGATTCATTACAGGAAACCGCTGTGAACGTGGACTTGGAAAAGAGAAAACAACTGAAAAAATGCCAAATCTTTTTGAGTACAAGCTTCACAGACTTTTTGATTATGAACCACTTGCGGAAGACGCTGCAACACGGGGCACTGTCGGTATCCCTCGTGTGCTTAACATGTATGAAAATTATCCT
>USSH01000359.1 GCA_900557435.1 uncultured Coprococcus sp.
TTATAAGAGCAGCTTATGCATTTGAGAAGACCAGAGAATACAAGAGACCTGCACAGGTTTCAGAAAGGGGGCTGTAAGAGATGGCAAAGACATATGAGACAGTCATCGGACTTGAGGTTCACGTAGAGCTTGCAACCAAGACAAAGATATTCTGTGGCTGCAGCACAGCATTTGGAGGCGAACCTAATACACATACATGCCCTGTATGTACAGGAATGCCTGGATCACTTCCTGTGCTGAACAAGGAAGTTGTTAATAAGGCGATCGCAGTAGGACTTGCGACAAACTGTAAGATCACACAGAACTGTAAGTTTGACAGAAAGAATTACTTCTATCCTGACAACCCACAGAACTATCAGATATCACAGCTCTACTATCCAATATGCAGGGATGGTAAGGTTGAGATAGAGGTTGACGGAGTTAAGAAATATGTGAGGATCCATGAGATACATATGGAGGAGGATGCAGGTAAGCTTGTCCATGATCCATATACAGACAGCTCACTTGTAGATTTCAACCGTTCAGGTGTTCCACTTATAGAGATAGTATCTGAACCTGATATGAGATCTGCGGAGGACGTAATAGCGTATCTTGAAAAACTCAGGGAGACCATACAGTATCTCGGTGCTTCAGATTGTAAGCTCAACGAGGGATCAATGCGTGCTGACGTTAACCTTTCGATCAGAGAAGTTGGTTCAGAGGAGTTTGGTACACGTACAGAGACAAAGAACCTGAACTCATTCAAGGCTATCGCCAGGGCCATAGAGAATGAGAGAGAGAGGCAGATAGATCTCATTGAGTCAGGTGAGAAGGTGGTCCAGGAGACAAGAAGGTGGGACGATACAAAAGAGTATTCATATCCTATGAGATCCAAGGAAGATGCGCAGGATTATAGATATTTCCCTGATCCTGATCTTGTACCAATCCACATCAGTGATGAGTGGCTGCAGCAGGTAAGGGAGGCACAGCCTGAGTTTAGAGATGCAAAAAAGATAAGATACAAAGAGGAATATGCAATTCCTGATTATGATATAGATATAATCACAGCATCAAAGAAGATGGCAGATCTGTTTGAGGATGCCATCGCACTGGGAGCGCAGGCAAAGAAGGTGTCCAACTGGCTTATGGGAGAGACCATGAGACTTATGAAAGAGAACAGTGTTGATGCGGAAGACCTGAAGTTTTCAGCGGAGAATCTTGCAAAGCTCATCAAGCTTGTGGATGACAGGGTTATCAACGGCGGTGTAGCAAAGGAAGTGTTCGAGAAGGTATTTGCTGAGAATATTGATCCTGAGAAGTATGTAAAGGATAATGGTCTTGCTACAGTTCAGGATGACAATGCCCTTAAAGAGGCATGCCAGGCAGCCATAGATAACAATCCGAAGGCTGTAGAGGATTACAGGGGTGGCAAGGAGAAGGCTCTCGGAGCACTTGTCGGTCAGGTTATGAAAGCTATGAAGGGTAAAGCAGATCCTGGATCTGTTAACAAGATGCTTAGGGAGATGCTTTAATATGGAAGAAAACAGAAGAGTGAGAAAGAGGGACAGGTACAAACGTCTCATAACAGTGGGCGAGGCTTGCGTACTTATTGCTGTGGAGCTGGTGCTGTTTGGACTCATGTGGTACCGGGACTATGAGGTAACGCTTACGCTTCCGTTCTGGAGAAGAGGAAACTGGGCGGTTATCGGAATGTATGGAATAATCATAGTTCTGTTTACCAAGTTATACGGTGGATATAGAGTGGGATTTTTCCGGTTGTTGGATATAGTATATTCACAGCTGTTGGCACTTGTGTGTGCAAATGTGGTTGGTTATTTGCAGCTTTGTATAATCTGTCGTGACTACGTAAATCCTGGACCTTTACTCGAGGTTACCGTACTTGAGGCAATCGTTATCTTGCTGTGGATATTTGCCTGTAGATTTCTGTATGCAAAGATGTACCCGCCAAGGCATCTGCTGTTGGTATATGGATATAAGACGCCGATGGAGTTTATAGACAAGATCAATGCCCGTAAGGATAAGTATGTAATAGAAGACAGGATACATGTAAGTGAAGGCGAGCAGGCGATCAAGGAGAAGATACTCCAGTACGATGGAGTAATAATATGTGAGACAAAGGCTTATATCAGAAATGAGCTTGTGAAGTATTGTTTTGAACATTCCATCAGATCGTATGTTGTGCCAAAGCTTTCCGACATAATCATATTAGGAGCTGAGCCTATTCATTTGTTCGATACGCCTATCCTGTTGTCAAGGAATCAGGGACTTACCGGTGACGATATGATCATTAAGAGGATCATGGATGTTATATGTGGATTTATACTGCTTGTCATAGCTTCACCATTTATGCTCATATCAGCGCTTGCGATATGGCTGTATGACAGAGGACCGGTATTCTACAAGCAGGACAGACTGACACTGAATGGCAAGGTGTTCAAGATTATCAAGTTTAGAAGTATGAAGATGGATTCAGAGGCTCATGGTGCGCAGCTTGCAAAGAAAGATGATGAC
>USSH01000360.1 GCA_900557435.1 uncultured Coprococcus sp.
TCATATTCTCATCATCAGCTACAGTTTACGGCAATCCTGCATTTATCCCTATCACAGAGGAGTGTCCAAAGGGAACACCTACAAACCCATATGGCTGGACAAAGTGGATGATCGAGCAGATTCTCACAGACCTTCACACAGCAGATCCTGAGTGGAATGTGATTCTTCTCCGTTACTTCAATCCAATCGGAGCACACAAGAGCGGACTCATCGGAGAGGATCCAAAGGGAATCCCTAACAACCTTCTTCCATATGTTGCACAGGTTGCTATTGGTAAGCTTCAGAGCGTTGGAGTGTTTGGCGATGATTACGATACACCAGATGGAACAGGTGTCAGAGATTACATTCACGTAGTTGACCTGGCGGTTGGACATGTAAAGGCCATCAACAAGATCAAGGAGAATCCTGGCGTTAAGGTATACAACCTCGGAACAGGAAAGGGCTACAGCGTTCTCGATGTCATCAAGGCATTCAGCAAGGCATGCGGACATGACGTTCCATATGTGATCAAGGAGAGACGTGCCGGAGATATAGCAACATGTTACTCAGATGCTTCACTTGCAAAGAAGGAGCTTGGCTGGGAGGCTAAGTACGATATCGACGAGATGTGTGCTGACTCATGGAAGTGGCAGACTATGAATCCAAACGGATACAATGACTAATTTACGTAAGACAAAAGAGTGTGATTCTAGATAGGGATCACATGACTTACATAAATAAATATTACTAAACGGGACAAAGCCCATGGCGTAAGCCTTGGGCTTTGCTTGCATTAATTGGTCGATATAAACGCGATATAAATGTGGTTACAAAAGCTTTATACCGTTTGTTGACTTTGGATTATAGAAGTGATATATTGAATAAGATTAGCGATAAATATACGTAAGTATGTAATTGGAGGAAAGCTCATGGGCATATTCAAAAAAAAGAAACCGTATGATGTAGGAGTTTATGGCTTGTGGTACGGACACAACTATGGAAGCATAGCAACATATTACGCACTTTCAAAGGTGCTTGAATCAATGAAACTTTCATGTGTCATGATTCGTAACCCGATTGGAAGAGAGATAGATATAGATTCTCTTGCCAATTCACATCCTCTCAAGTTTGCAAGAGAGCAGTATGAGGTTACCCCTTTATATAAATTAGATGAGATGTACAAATTAAACGATTTGTGCGAGTCATTTCTTATAGGTTCAGACCAGATGTGGTACTATAACCTGTCAAGACCGTATGGTCAGTCATATTTCCTTGATTTTGTTGATTATAATACGAATAAAATAGCATATGGAAGCTCATTCGGAAGAGATCAGTACACAGGCCCTGATGAAGAGAGAGCAAAGGTGAATAGAAATCTCAGAAGATTCAATGCTATATCAGTAAGAGATGATTTCTCACAGAGAATCTGCAAGGATGATTTTGGCTTGGACGTAGACCTTGTATACGATCCTGTATTCCTCTGTCCGGTTAAGAAGTATGATGAACTGGTAAAGCAGGCAACAATAACAGAGAACAAGACTCCTTTTATATTTGCATATATACTGGATCCAAACAAGGAGATAGGCAATACTCTGAAGAGAGTTTCCCAGGAGTCGGGCAAAAGAATAGTTGTAATATTTGATCAGTCAAGATATAATTCGCCTCATGATGTAAATGAGATGTTGGGCGGAATGGGCATCACAGCAGATGACAACATCACAGCCCTTGACGATCCAACTATAAAGGACTGGCTGTATTGCTACAAGTATGCAACAGAGGTTCTTACAGACAGTTTCCATGGTTCATGTTTTTCTATTATATATAAGAAGAATTTCATCGTGCTCAAGAACAAGGGAAGAGGAGCTTCACGTTTCCCATTCCTTCTTGGCGGCCTTGGGCTCATAGACAGAATGGTAGAGACTCCTGCTGAGATGGCGGACAAGTTTATCGACATGCAGAAGAATGGCAAGATGGATATCGACTACACAGCAGTATACAATATTTTAGATGTTAAGAGAGGAGAATCTATGGAGTGGTTGAAGAATGCTTTAAAGCATCCAAAGGAGCTGGGACCAGAATCGGAACTCCCACAGATACCAGTAGATATCAGCAAGCTTAACCCAGACATTCAGAGATGTATTATGGTTGCAAGCATGATAAGAGACTACGGAATCAAGCATATCGTGGTTTCATCAGGTGCAAGAGATGTTTCACTTACGAGAATTTTTGAGGCGAACAGCTGCTTCGTTACACATAATGTAACAGACGAGAGAAGTGCGGCTTACTATGCCCTTGGCCTTGCAACAAGACTCAAGGAGCCGGTAGCGATCACATGTACTTCAGGAACAGCTGTATCAAACTACCTTCCAGGTATAACAGAGGCATACCATATGCAGGTGCCTATCGCCGTTATATCAGGAGACCGTTATCCATACTTTGCAGGACAGATGGAGGCTCAGAAGATAGATCATATGGGAGCACTTGCCTCAGTAGTAAAGGCATCAGCAGATCTTCCTATTGGCTGGGA
>USSH01000361.1 GCA_900557435.1 uncultured Coprococcus sp.
TATTGCATGTGTGATATGTCTGTAATCATTCTCACATCCCGGAGTCTCATTAACATATCTGTAATGAATTCCCTCAAGATATTCAACTATATCTATTCCATCATCAATACTATCTAAATTTACATTATCGGATGATATCATCTGATTCACATAGTCATGCAGTTCTGTCTCGTACCGGCAGTGTTCTTTGAGATTCCCAGGGAATATACTGTTGTGTGGGTATGTGAATGAATCCGCCACGTAGTGAACAAGCTTTCCGAGAATGAAACTCTGTCTGACAGTTCCCATTCCGCCTTTCTCAAGTTTCTTTGTGAGTTTTTCCATATACTTCATGACATTTTCGTAGTTGTGTCCTCTAAGCTTCTCCTCGCCATGGATGCTGCCCCTGAAATAAGTCAGCATATTGATATCCGGCTCTACGCTGCCAAATATGAACGCCGCCTTCTGCAGCTTAGATGCGCCGGCATCCATGTGATCCATAATATATCTGCTCAGATTCATGTGGTCTGCTGTTCTCATATTTAACGCCTCCTGCCTGTTCTGCCACCAAGCACAGCTTGATAAGTCTCTCATGTACAAATGTATCCTCTATATCTTTTTCGTTGTATATAGTGTAAACGATAGATATAAAATCCACAGGAAGAAACTATAAATACTTTCTAAATAGACCGTAAAATATTCAGAAATTCATGGCAAGTAAAAGAGTTCCCGTAGTGATACACACCACGCCAACAGCAGCTTTCTTTGTCAGCTTCTCATGAAACACGATTCCTGAAAATGCTACGGTGATGAGCATACTCAGCTTGTCTATCGGTACTACCACGCTTGCCGGTCCGTCCTGAAGTGCCCTGTAATAGCACAGCCATGATGCTCCTGTGGCTATTCCTGAGAGCGCAATGAACAGTAGCTCTTTCTTCTCTATACTCTTTATCTCATGCTGCTTTCCAGACACGAACACCATAAGCCATGCCATGACAAGAACCACCGTTGTCCTGATCGCCGTGCCCAGATTTGAGTTGATATCCGATATCCCTACCTTGCCGAGTATCGCTGTCAGACTGGCAAAAACAGCTGAGAGCACGGCATACAACAGCCAGCTACTATGAAAAAGCCCCATTTCTCGCTGTTTCTTCGTCACACTGCCACCGTCTATTGACATATGTTCGCCATCTTTTTCTGACAGTTCCTGAGCATCTGCAGTTTTCTTTTTAGTAATCATAAGCATGGTGCCCACACCTATCATAACTATAGAGATACTCTTCACCCAAGTGATCCCCTCGTGGAGAAATATGAGGGCAAGCAGTATCGTGAGCACGGTGCTTGATTTGTCTATGGGAACGACCTTGTTGATATCCCCTTTCTGCAGCGCCCTGAAATAACACAGCCAGGATGCGCCGGTTGCAAGTCCGGAGAGGACCAGAAAAAGCAAAGTCTTGCCGCTGATATATGTGTCTGCAGTCCAGGCTCCTGTGACAAGGACCATCAGCCAAGCAAACAATAGAACCACAACTGTCCTTATAGCCGTCGCCACATCAGAATCCGTCTTTCTTATACCGCATTTTGCAAGTATCGCCGTGATTCCCGCAAAGAACGAAGAACCAACAGCAAATAATATCCACATTTTACGCGCCTCCCATTTATATGTGACCGTAATACACACATGCTTATCATTTTGTATCATCTTTACTACATGGTAACACTATTTTAACTCCAAATCCATCCCTGCGGCAATTCCGTTCAAAGCCGCATAAATACTAGGTTTTTATCCATTTTGTATACTTTTCTAAAGCTTTTATTAAATCGCTTTCCCAAGCCTTGAAATATTATTTATGGTACTGTATTCTCAGTGAAAAGTATCTCCCGCGGGAATCGTAAATTATCCATAACGGCTGGCCAGCCAAATCATTTACTGCGTTGTTATTTTTTATTTTATGGGGTAAAATGGAGGTACATATTTGAGCAATAAGAAAGAAAATACAGATGAAAACAAGGAGCTTATCCAGTGGCACACTGGATTTGTCCACGCCATGAGATTATATCTTATGGATTACGAGGATGACATTGAGTTCAATGATGAATTTCAGCTTACACGAAAGCCTTTGATCATTGACCTTACTGTTGTCAAAAAACCTGACGGTCTGGTGATCGACAACAATATAGGCAGATTCTTCAGAAAGCACAATATTCTGGAATATAAGTCTCCAAGAGATGAACTTAATCTTGAGACATTTTATAAAGTACAGGCATATGCACTTTTGTATATGATCGCACCAGGAAACTGTGAGGCAAATGGCGCACCTATTAACGAAAAGGATATTACAATTACTATCGTCCGTGCGGCATATCCAAGAGAGCTTATAAGGGATCTGATAGAACATGGCTATACGGTTCTTGAGCAGCCAAGTAACATATACTATATTGAAGGTGCACAGTTTCCGATACAGATAGTGGTTACGAAACCATCCAATGATTGTCAGGATGATG
>USSH01000362.1 GCA_900557435.1 uncultured Coprococcus sp.
GTTATTGTGGGTGGAGGTCTGTTTGGATTCTTTGGAATGCTTCTGGGAGTCCCTGTATTTGCGTGCTGTTATATGTATATCAACAGGACATGCACTGCAAAGCTGCAGGATAAGAATCTGGCATTCAAGACCTCTGAGTATGAGAAGATAAAGAGGATTGATGAGGAAACGGGCGAACCGATATACAGGACAGAAGAGGAAGAGGACATAAGATTCAAGAAAAAGACTCCTGAACAGAAACAGGAAGAGCGTGAGAATAAGAGGAAGCTCAAGCAGAAACAGCATATGCTTCAGTATCCGTCAGATCTGCCTGACGATGAGTATGTAAAAACAAAATCGGAGCAGTCGGGATCAGAGGAAGCCAGCGAGGACGATCCTGAGGATGATCCGATCAGTATTATAGACAAATTCGTACACGTCATGAAGACTGTTGCCAGTAAGGCTGATGCGGAGAAGCTGGCAAAGGATATAGTGGAAGACGGGGAAAACTCCGAACATGATATCGATAACACTGACGAGTCGAAAGCCAGTGAGACTTCAACAAATGATGACGGCGAGACACACAAGTAAATATAATATCAATACGGGGAATGAATCTGAATTCCCGTGTAACATATGATAAGGATAAAAGAACAGATTTGCTATTACACAAATCTGTTCTTTTCATCGTCATATGAATAGTCTATGGATGCAAGCTTTTTCTTTATGTCATCGGCGTCGACACATAGAGAACTGCAGAGCTCATCAAGACTTGGATAGTCATCTCGAAGCTTGGTGTTGATAAAGCTGAGAAGTACCATTGGATCCTTTGGAAGTGATGAATATTCCATGAATAATTACCTCCTTGTGGTAGTTTAAGTCACAAAACAGATGAAGCTTATAATATTATAGTTGAATTAACTGCATAAAATTGGTATATATATAGTTTGTGAATAAAGTTATGGGTATTTTTCATGTGTTGACTATATAAATATACAGTTGATCACGAACAGAATTTTACAATATAGACACATAAATGGCAATAAGGAGTTAGATATGAGTACAAATACCAACACGGGAAAGAAAGGTAAGCTATCAGGAAAGGGAAGTAATCTGGCGCTTCAGGCAGGAATTCTGGCGGGAGCCGGAATTGTGTCAAGGATCATCGGACTTCTGTACAGATCACCACTGTATCAGATACTTGGAGATGAGGGTAATGGATATTACGGTTCGGCGTATGCCATATATGCAATGGTCATCATGATAGCAACATATAGTATCCCGACAGCGGTGTCGAAGCTCGTCGCAGGAAAGATTGCGATGGGGCAGTACAAAAGTGCCAGACGTATTTATTATTGTACATTTATATATGTAGTCATAGCGGGAGCCGTGGCGGCACTGATCACATATTTCGGTGCTGAATGGTTTGTCAGCGATCAGCCAAATGCTGTCTTAAGTCTTAAGATACTTGCCCCTACCATATTTATATCGGGATTCCTTGCCATATTCAGAGGTTATCTGCAGGCATATAACACTATGGTGCCTACATCTATATCCCAGATCATAGAACAGCTTGCAAATGCAGTAGTCAGCATAGTTGCAGCATACATGCTCGCCAGACCATTTGCTGCAGGAACGACAGAGCATGCAAAGTACGGTTCTGCGGGAAGTGCCATGGGTACAGGCGCCGGAGTCCTTGGGGGATTGATATTTATACTGTTCGCATATGCGAAGAGAAGAAAAGGTATCGTGGAGTCTGTGAAAAACGATACAAGTCCAGACACAGAATCCTATGGAAAGCTGTTTAGGATAATCATTGCTACCGTTACACCGATCGTTGTGGCAGCAGTGGTGTATAATGTATTAACCCCTATAGATATGAAGGTATTCTATGTTGTCATGAAGATGAAGGGCATGGATTCGCTGGAGATGGCAAAGCTTTACGGTATATATTCCGGACAGTATACGGTCCTCACGAACCTTCCGCTTGCCATTGCGGCATCTGTAGGAATTGCATATATTCCTGGAATATCTGGGGCGTATGTACAAAAGGATATGAAAAAGACGAACAGACTTCTCAATCAGGCACTCAGCATGTCTATGCTGGTCACGATACCATGTGCCGTTGGAATGGGAGTTCTGGCAAAACCGATCATACAGCTCCTGTTTTCGGGTGCGGATCCTATGGCGGCTAAGTGTATGTATCTTGGATTTATATCCATTGTGTTCTTTGCACAGTCCACTGTGACAAACAGTGTACTTCAGGCGATGGGCAAGGTGATGGCGCCGGTTATAAATGCTACACTTGCACTGGTGATACATGTGGTTGTCCTTGTGATCATGTTGTATTGTACCAACTGGGCACTGTATGCTCTGGTTCTCGGTTCCATAGTAAATTCTCTGCTCATATGTATATTTAACCAGCGTTCACTTACCAAGTACAAGACCGGCAGGATGGACAACAGGAGGATATATGTTGCACCGACTATAGCATCCA
>USSH01000363.1 GCA_900557435.1 uncultured Coprococcus sp.
GGATGACCCTAAAGGCAGTCTGGCTGATATATACTTAAGGCTGGACAAGGTTGCTGCAAGTATGGAGCTGGAGTATATGTCGCTTATGGATGAGGGAGAGATATATTCTTGTCTGAGTGCAGATCAATTAGTTGACAAATATTTTGGAAAAAGAAAATGACTATAGAGAAAATAAAAGAATTATTGAAAACAACTGAATATGATTTCCTTAGAAACAACGAAAATCTTGGAAATAAGATTATCCTTCTCACACTTGGTGGAAGTTATGCCTATGGCACAGATCATGAGGGCAGTGATGTGGATATAAGGGGCTGTGCAGTGAATGATAAGACTCAGATTCTGACAGGCGAGGATTTTGGACAGGTCGTTGATGTTCCAACGGATACAACGATCTACTCATTTAACAAGCTTGTCACATTGCTTACCAGTGTCAATCCGAATACGATAGAGCTTCTTGGCAACAAGCCTG
This sequence comes from uncultured Coprococcus sp., assembly GCA_900557435.1. GTDB lineage: Bacteria > Bacillota > Clostridia > Lachnospirales > Lachnospiraceae > Coprococcus. Next base: position 470 of record USSH01000363.1, read on the forward strand.
AACACTATCTTTATCTGTCTCCTGCAGGTCAGGAATTGATCGATAATGCTCATTTGTTCCTATCAAAAAAGGCTTGTCAGTCATTTGGCGGATATGCGAACCAGCAGTTGTACAGGCTAAATCAGAAAGCCGCAAGGCAGCTTTCACAGTCTCAGCTTGAGGAGCATGTATTAAAGACTTTGGAGTTTATGCAGACTGATTTTGCAGGCAAATATTCAAAGTTTGACGGTGATCAGATTCATTTGTATACAGACAAAGCAATCCAGGAGGGCTACGATACAGAGATTTTTATGGATGTGAAGCTCACCCACTACCCACTCCGCGATTACTGTTCTATGTGGAATGAGATGCAGAATACTGTGAAGCAGTATGGAAAGATAGGCAAACGGAATGAAAAGGCTGCGCTTCATGGCAAGATCTCCAAGCACATGATGCACCTTATCAGACTGTATATGATGTGTCTTGATATTCTCGAAAATGAGAAGATAGTGACATACAGGGCGGCTGAACACGAACTCCTTATGTCTATAAGAAATGGCGCGTTCTTGGATGAGAATGAACAGCCAACACCGGAGTTCTTCGAGATGGTTGATGAATACGAGAAGAGACTTGACTATGCGAAGGAGAACACGAGTCTGCCGGATGAGCCGGACTACAAGGCGATCAGAGAATTCAAGGCCAGTGTGAATGAGAGGATCGTAAAAGACAAGTTATAGAAAATAGTGGTTAAGGGCCGGTTTTTAATAAGGCTGGTTTTAATAAGGCCTGATTTTTTAATAAGGATTGATTTTGAGATGGTTTATATTACAGTACGCTCAGAATATACTGACGGATTTCTTTGAAGAACTTGAAGGAAAACTTGAATTTGACATGTGGTACTTCGGACATTATCACGAGGATATGTATGTGGATATGAAGCACAGACTTATATATTATGATATGGAGCCTGTGGTAGAAAACTAATTCAGTAGAGAGATTCAGATATTATTTTAAGAGGAGGATATGAATATTATGGAGAAAATGATAGTGACAAGAGCTCTGGATGAGAGAGATCTTCTGATAAAGAAGATCAATGATGCCATAGACAGAGCCAGTTTTGTGGCGGTGAAAAAGACATCAGATGATATCGTTATCGGTGGTAAGAAGAGCGTGCAGGAGTTTGATGACGAGGCGAGGGCGGATCTTCAGAGTATAAGAGATCTCATAAGCAGATACAACAGGCTTGATGCGGCGATCCTGCTTGCAAATGCCACTACGGATATAGAGGTAGCAGGAGTGACCATGACGAGGGCAGCAGCAATCAACCTCAGAAAGACTTTACTTGGAAGAAGCTTCTCAAATACTAACTTTGATGACGCTCTTATCAGAAAGATAAATAACGATTTCACCAAGGCCAAGATGGCTATTAATAAGTCACAGGAGAATGCCGACAGACAGAAGGAGGCCATGAGTACAGCGCTTGCTTCAAGTGATAAGAAGATTCTCAGTGACGACAGTCTGAAAAGCATATCTGCCTACTGCGATAATCTTGTATACAGTATGGTGGATCCAATTGACGCTGAAAAGGTTGTTGGAGACTTACAGGGCAGACAGGATGAGCTTAAAGCTAATCTTGAGAGCGCTATAAGAATATCGAACGCGACTACATATGTAGAGTTCTGATATTCCATGACAGGCAGGTAAATTCTTCATAAGTATTGCTTGCAGTACGAATAGCTTCTATTCAGTCCGCAGCACACGGCGATAAGTGTGTACTTAAGCGTTTATACCCAAGTGGTTTAAGGGAATGGCTAAACAGCCATAGGGCAAAAAATATTTGCCGCGAGGGTTCGAATCCCTCTAATCGCGCCAAATTATCTAGTTGGTCAAGTGGTTAAGACGCTGCCCTAAGGCGGAAACACAGGTTCGATTCCTGTACAAGATCCCACAATTTGTCTGTAGCTCAGCAGGAAGAGCACCCGGCTAACAACCAGGATGTCGTAGGTTCAAG
>USSH01000364.1 GCA_900557435.1 uncultured Coprococcus sp.
ATTATCTCATAAATTTAATATAAAGGATAAGGATGGCAATAAGATTGGTGAGAATTGGGCTATAAAGGATGTAGATTTTCTTGCAGACAGGGGTGAAGTGATTGCAATCCTTGGACGAAATGGCTCTGGAAAATCAACATTTGCCAGACATTTGAATGGGCTGCTCTCACCGCATGGGGGATCAATTGTAATAGGTGGACATGATCTTGCAAGAACTGATTGCCTCATGGCTATCAGGAGGCAGGTAGGTATGGTATTTCAAAATCCTGATAATCAGATAGTGGGAAACACTCTTGCCGAGGATATAGGATTTGGCCTTGAGAATCTGGGAATGTCAAGCTCCGATATATGGAACAAGATTGATGAGATGCTTGAACTGACAGGACTCACAGCCTATAAATACAGCAGCACATCCAGAATAAGCGGAGGTCAGAAGCAGCGGCTGGCGATTGCATCATCTATGGCGATGACACCAGAGTGTTTAGTACTTGACGAGGCGACATCTATGCTTGATCCACAGGGAGCAAAAGATATGCTAAATCTTGTTCAAAAGTTGAATAAGGATAAGAATATAACTGTCATTATGGTGACTCATAAGATATCTGAGGCACTGATGGCGGATAGGGTATACATATTGGATGATAGCAGGATTGTAGCAGATGGAACGCCTGAAGATGTGCTTGTCGATGCGGAAAGGCTCAAAACATATGGCCTTGAGATCCCGGTAAGGATGAAAAGCGAAGCAGGAATACCTATAGATATCTGTAGTGAGTATAAGAAAAAACAATTGCAGATAGGCCAAAAAGTGGGAACGGCGGCGGATCATGTAATTGACCATGGCAATACACTAAAAGATTTGAAGAAATGTATAATTGAACTCCAGAAAGTATCATATTCGTATGTAAATGGAAATGAATCATTTAAGGCGCTCTCCAATATAGATCTAAAAATATATGAGGGGCAGGTGCTGGCTGTAATCGGACAGACCGGTTCAGGAAAGAGCACATTGCTGCAGATGATAAATAAGCTTATTGTGCCACAGAGCGGGAAAGTCTATCTGTATGAAACAGATGTGCAGAGCGTAAGAAATATAAAAGAGATCAGAAGACGTATAGGGTATGTGTTCCAATTTCCGGAATCACAATTATTTGAGAGTACGGTACTTAAAGATGTCATGTATGGCCCAATCAACTTTGGAATGTCAAAGAGTGACGCAGAACAGTCGGCAAGAAATGCACTGAAGTTGGTTGGAGTTCCGGAGAAATACGAAGATTATTCTCCGTTTGAACTGTCTGGCGGTTTAAAGAAAAGGGTTGCCATAGCGGGAATATTGGCATATGAACCGGACATCCTTATTCTGGATGAACCTGCTTGTGGACTTGATGGGGAAAGCAAAGAGCAGTTGTGGAATCTTATACGAACGCTCAACAGAGAAAAAAATGTGACTATCATACTGGTATCCCACGATATGGAGGATGTATATGAGATGTCAGAACGAGTTCTGCTTATGGATCATGGTAAAGTCGTGTATGATGGGGAAACCGGAGACTTCTTTGATGATAGAGAGTTGCTTGAGCGGTATGGTATAGAGACTCCGGATGGAGTTAAAATGCGGCAAAATCTTTAAAATTGTGGTTAAATTAGCTAGATTTTAAGCGACATTTATAATATATGACCAAATGTTCAAAACATATGAACAAATAGGAGATTTAGGATGATTCGAGATATTACAATAGGACAATATTACAGCGGAGATTCCGTAGTTCATAAAATGGATCCGAGAACCAAGCTCGCAATTACATTTGTATATGCAATATCACTTTTCCTCTGCAAAGATTGGGTCATGATATTGGCTGCAACAATATTTCTCTGTACATATGTAGCTGTAAGCAGGGTTCCAATCACATATATATGCAAAGGTCTCAAGGTTATATGGATGTTTATTTTCTTTACAGCAATATTCAGCGTGTTCAATGGCGATGGAAATGTGATCTGGAGTTGGCACAAGCTGCGGATCACAGATGCCAGTGTGATGACTACTGTGCTTGTGGTTGTGCGATTGGTTTATCTTATAATAGGTTCATCAGTCATGACATATACCACAAGACCTATGAATCTGGCAAATGGACTTGAGAGCAGCCTTGGATTTTTGAAGAAAGTAAAAGTTCCTGTGGCGGAGATGGCGATGATGCTCATGATCGCGCTGCGGTTTATTCCGATCTTTATGGAAGAACTGGACAAGATAATGAAAGCACAGCTTTCCAGAGGTGCAGATTTCGAGAGCGGAAATATTTTCAAAAGGATAAAGAGCTATGTGCCGGTATTTATCCCTTTATTTGTGTCGGCGATAAGGAGGGCTACAGATTTGGCTCAGGCCATGGATGCCAGATGCTTTGACGGCAGTGAGGGCAGAAGCCGTATGAATCCTTTAAAATA
>USSH01000365.1 GCA_900557435.1 uncultured Coprococcus sp.
CCATGTATCAAGTGTGTCTTCATCCTGTGTGAGATGTGTACATCCGCACTTTGGACATACTGTAGGTGTCTCACGGCTGACTATGGTCTCGCCGCACTCGTCACAGTACCATGCAGGGATTCTGTGTCCCCACCAGAGCTGTCTTGATATACACCAGTCACGGATGTTCTCAAGCCAGTGGATGTATGTCTTGTCAAACTGCTCAGGCACAAATGAAAGCTCATCTGTCTTTATGATATCAAGCGCAGCCTGACCCATCTCCTTCATGCGGACGAACCACTGAGGCTTGATCATCGGCTCTACAGTTGTCTTACATCTGTCATGTGTTCCTACGTTGTGGCTGTGTGGAACAACCTTTACGAGGAGTCCCAGTGCGTCAAGATCTGCCACCATCTGCTTTCTTGCCTCGTAACGATCCATACCTGCGTACTTGCCGCCCAGCTCATTGATGGTTGCGTCATCGTTCAGTATATTTATCTCCTCAAGGTTGTGACGCTTTCCAACCTCGAAATCGTTAGGGTCATGTGCAGGTGTGATCTTTACACAACCTGTTCCGAACTCCTTGTCAACATATGGATCTGCGATAACAGGGATCTGTCTGTCTGTGAGTGGCAGCTCCAGCATCTTTCCAACTATATCTGTATATCTCTCATCGTCAGGATTTACAGCAACGGCTGTATCTCCAAGAAGTGTCTCAGGTCTTGTTGTTGCTATCTCGACAAATCTTCCAGGCTCCCCAACTACCGGATAGTTGATGTGCCAGAAATATCCATCCTGCTCCTCGTGGATAACCTCAGCATCTGATATAGAAGTCTTACATACAGGACACCAGTTGATGATCCTTGAGCCCTTGTAGATGTAACCCTTCTCGTACAGTCTTACAAATACTTCCTTTACAGCTCTGGAGCATCCCTCGTCCATGGTGAATCTCTCTCTGTCCCAGTCCGCGGATGAACCCATCTTCTTGAGCTGGCTCACGATACGGTTGCCGTACTCCTCCTTCCATGCCCATGCATGCTTGAGGAACTCCTCACGACCGATCTCTTTCTTATCTATTCCCTGCTCCTTCAGCTTCTCTGTAACCTTGACCTCGGTTGCGATGGCTGCGTGGTCTGTACCAGGCTGCCACAGTGCTGAATAGCCCTGCATTCTCTTGAATCTTATAAGTATATCCTGCATGGTATTGTCCAGGGCATGTCCCATGTGGAGCTGACCTGTTACATTTGGAGGTGGCATTACTATCGTAAATGGCTTCTTGCTCCTGTCAACCTCTGCATGGAAATACTTCTTTTCCTCCCACTTTCTGTAGAGTCTATCCTCTATCTGGGAAGGATCATATGTCTTCTCTAACTCTTTCATCTCATTCTTCCTTTCTAATCTTTTCTGATCTTTTCTAATCTTTTCTGATCTTTTCCTATTTTCTGGTCTTCCTGTTTCCTTAGCTGTTGATATAATTCCCGGCGATTTTTTACAGATTTATGTCACGCCTTACAACTTAACTGGCTTGATGGCAAATATTCTGCATAAAAAAACCCGCTCTCCGGACGTTCTGTCAGAAGGGCGAGTAAATGATCGCGTTACCACCTTGTTTTGTATCTCATCTTATCCTGTAACGGGAACGCCCCGGCATGCCCTATCCCTGACAGGCTTTCCAGCTGACGAATGCATCTATAGCACATCTGTCCGAAATCTCCTGCAGTTTTCAGCCATGCAGCTCAGAAGCTACCTTCACACGTATCTGTCAGGAATAGTCTCACAGCTAAAAACCATTCTCTCTGTCTGACTCCTCGTGCTACTCCTCTTCGTCAAAGCATTTGCTTATATTTCTATATATTCAATGTATATTCACTGTGATAGTACAACATAGGCTGGCTATACGTCAAGCACAAAGTCATCCTATCTGATTTCTGAATTCATCCTTCAGCGTACTGAGAAGGGAATTCATTCTTCTGTCGTAGTCCTCTATGTCTCCATGCATACGGTTGAACACCGCCTTCTGCACCTTGTTATATATCGACATCTCATGCACATCTTCCTTGGAATCCGCCACTTCATTCATCAGATCGTCAAGGAAGCCCGCAGGCATTCCACGCTTTCTTATCTCCCTCTGCAGCGTAGCAGTGTCAACAGTCACTGCCATGACACAGAAATATTCGATAAGCGATTCATTGTTCTTATTCAGTGAAAATGCTCTTATAAAGCACTCCTTTGCCTCCTCAAGCTGAAGATTTCCAGCCAACGCTACACCCTTATTGTGATATATATTGCCAAGGAATTCATCAAACTCATCATGACTTTCCTTGTACTCTATTATCTCATCATATATGGCATCCGCCTTGATGTAATGCTTGTACATCATATAGCTGTCAGCTCTCTTCTTGTCCAGCTCATAAGGCTTCAGGGTTCTGATCCTCTTGCATTCATCCAT
>USSH01000366.1 GCA_900557435.1 uncultured Coprococcus sp.
CGGAGAGGTCATCGGAGATGTGTCAGGAAGCGGAGATAACTTTGTAAATGTTGGAACAGGAAGAGGTTCGATCACTCAGAGCATTACAAAGACGGAGAGTACAAGCAAGACATTTACTTACGGAACATCAGTTGATTTCTCATATGTTGCCAAGGCTGGCGGAGTAAAGATGGGCTTCAGCATGGGAACAGAGATAAGCGGCGGATGTACGTGGTCGACTGTGGATGGTGCGTCATTTGAGGGAACTGTTGCATGTTCGCCATCGGATGCGTACTCATTCAGCTGGAGATTTGGAATGTGGGATGCCTCACTGAACGGCAAACCTTGCAAGATGCTTGGATATCTGGTTAAGGATACCCAGTCACCACCGGCACTTCCAAAGAATTTCCAGGTGGTACAGACCACATCGGATTCTATAACACTCGGCTGGGACACACCAACCAGGATGGATGGCGTCAGAGGCTACGTTATAGATATAGTTGAGGACAGCGGAGAGAGAATAAACCTTGAGCCGAGACTTGGCTCACTTCAGACCAGGTACACAGTTCACGATCTGGCACCGGCGACAGTCTATAGGTTTGAGATAAGATCTATTGGCGCCGGCGAGGAGAACAGCAAGAATATTGCATGTGTGTATAGTGAGGCACTTGTCGGAAAGACAAAGTATGAGTCAGGGGACAATGCTCCTAAGATAACATCGCAGCCAGCAGATGCAAATGTATTTGCCGGAGATCTGGCTGAGTTTGGCATAGCAGTTGAAGCTATGGCAAACAGCAAGAAGGAAGTCAGATATCAGTGGCAGTACCTGGATGATGAGGAGGATATCTGGTGTGACGTGGAACTTGATTCAGCGGTTACCGATACCCTTGCCGTTCCTGCGGTCAAAGAGGATATGAACGGAAGACAGTACAGATGTGTTGTATCACAGGAGAGTCAGGGTATAACGAGATCAATAATCTCCGATGCGGCAAAGCTTGTCATCATGGATAAGCTCCCAACGATCACAACACTGGCAAAGATATCAGATGAGAGTGGAGAACTGGACGGATCGATAGATCTTGCAGCGAGTGTAAGCAGCAGTGCACAGGTGCCTGCGGGTACAGTGACATTTGTCATGACGAACACAAGTACAGGTCAGAATGAGAGTATCACGGAAAAACTTGTATCAGGTACTTCAAAGACTACATGGACTCCTTCGGCAGCAGGAGTATACAGGATAAATGCGGAGTATACATCACAGTCAACAAAACTTGCAGACAGCCAGTCTGCGGGACAGAGATACATTGTAAAGAACCGTGCTCAGGAGGACATATATTCAATAGTGGTGCCGGATAAGGTTACATTTGGAGATAAGGTCGAGCTGAAGGCGGAGAAGACCTCGGTAAATGAAGAGGGAGCAATTGTGTCTGAGGATGTTGAGGCGTCATGGAAGATCCTGCAGGATGATGCCGATGATAACACCAATGATGAGACCAATGGTGAGACTAAAGATGAGACTAATAATGCGACCTCTATAAACGAGGGAGTGTGGACGGTATCGCAGATACCTGGAAAGGTGACTGTAGAGGCTCTTATGCTCAGAGATGGAAAAGAGATCAGAATAACACAGAATGTGGTGATAGATAAGGCTGATGTACAGGTTAAAGCTAAGGATACACAGATATACTGCGAGGACTACGAGGGAAATACGTCAGACCTGTCAGATCTTGTCATTGAGGGAGCAGCATTTGACGATGCACAGAGCATACAGAAGTTCTATACATTGTATGTAAAGACAAATGAGATCATTTACGATGACTTCTTAGTGCCTGCGGTTGGCAGCTATACACTGTATGTGAAAGCTGTTGATGCGGAGACAGATGACGAGAAGATCCTGTATGAGGAGCTTCAGTCAAAATACAATTTCATCGTGGGCAACGCGAAGCTTACATTTGCCAGATCTGCAAATGACGAGATCATATCTATCAAGAAGACGGATGACGTGAAGACATCACACATCAGGCTGGCAGAGATAGTAAAGCTGCTTCCTGCAAAGGTTGCTGTAAATACAAAGTATCACACATACACAGAGGTTCCTGTTGTGTGGGATATCGCGGATATGGAGGCAAACTATTCATATGAAAACGAAGAAGCGGCTGAGTTTAAGCTGAAGGGAACTATAGATATCTCAGAGTGTGAAAAGCTTGAAACGGGCGATACCACATATACATATGTGACAGTTCGGATCGCCGCACATGAGCATACTTATGATATTGTCACATATACATGGAATAAGGAGCTCACAAAGTGTACAGCAACAGCGAGCTGTACTGATTTTGAACATCACAAGCTCACAGAGACCGTTAAGGCCTCATATAAAACCGTAAAGGCCTCAACGACCGGCAGGTCAGGATCTGGACAGTTTACAGCAAAGTTTAAGAACGGCCT
>USSH01000367.1 GCA_900557435.1 uncultured Coprococcus sp.
GATAGCGAGATGCAGAAAATAGTGAGCTTCAGAAGATAGCGAGATGCAGAAAATAGTGAGCTTCAGAAGATAGCGAGATGCAGAAAATAGTGAGCTTCAGAAGATAGCGAGATGCAGAAAATAATGAGCTTCAGAAGATAGCAAGTTGCATAAATGGAGAGTATTGCAGAAAAATTGAGATAGGCGGGTGACGATATGAAAACTTTATATGTATCAGATCTGGATGGCACACTTCTTCGCAGTGATGAAACAACGTCTGAGTACACAAACAGTGTTATCAACAATTTGACAGATAGAGGGATGATATTTTCTTATGCTACGGCGCGTTCACTTGTTACGGCGAAGAAGGTGACAAATGGACTGAGGGCAGAAATTCCGCTGATCGTGTACAATGGTGCGTTTATAGTAGACAATCTTACCGGTGAAGTCCTTGCTGCGAATTACTTTGATGAATCGGTAGGATCAGTGCTTGACGATCTATTCGGTAATCAGATCTTTCCGATAGTGTATGCGCGGATAGATGGCAAGGAGAAGTTTTCATATGTCCCGGAGCTGTGCACAGATGGTATGAAGAAGTTCCTGCTCAGCAGGCAGGGGGATGTCAGGACAAATGTCGTAAAGTCTGCGGAGAATTTGAAAGTGGGAGATATTTTCTACATAACCTGCATTGACAGTCCGGAAAAGCTAAAGCCAATGTATGATAAATATAAAGAAACATTCCACTGTGTATACCAGAAGGATATTTATACGGATGAACAATGGCTGGAGATCATGCCGTTTGCTGCATCCAAGGCAAATGCAATAAAACAGTTGCAGGAACTTCTGGGATGCGACAAAGTGGTTGCTTTTGGAGATGGCAGAAACGATATAGATATGTTTGAACTTGCTGACGAAAGCTACGCAGTGCAAAATGCTGATGAACAGCTAAAAAGGTATGCCACATCGGTTATATCATCAAATGATGAGGATGGGGTGGCGCACTGGCTTGAGGATAATTATACCGTAAAATGACGAAAACATTATGAGTAAAAATCAGGTTGCGTATAACAACACAACAACAAATATACATAAAAATCAGGTTGTAATTTGCGCAGAGCAGGGTATATAATGACACTACACATTTATAATCTAAAGTAAATATGCTAATATGATTGTGAAACACAAGTTGCACCCCGATATAAGGTGCTTGAATAGGAAAAGGGACAATTGTGGATTATGCGGGATAAGAGGGGCGTGCCTGACTGGTTGATATATCAGGGAAACTCCGTTATTTTAAACATAATTATTGTAATTGCCTTAGAAAGTGAGAAGGAGAACATATCTTATGGAAAAGAAAGAAATGATATACTACAGACTGGATGAGGTGGATGAGAAGATACTTGCCATGCTTCAGGACAATGCACGTGTATCACTCAAGGATATAGGCGCTGAGGTGTCCATGTCACCTACAGCAGTTGGAACAAGAATAGACAGGATGCTTGCCGAGGGCGTGCTTGAGGGATTTACTACCAAGCTGAATCCGGAGGCTATGGGTCATTATATCAAGGCATTTATTAATCTGGAGGTTTCACCGGAGCAGAAAGCTGAGTTCTATCCATATATAGATAGTGTGTTAAATGTTGTGGAGTGCAACTGCGTGACAGGAGATTACTCAATGCTCATAGAGGTACGTTTCAAGACAACAGCAGATCTTGATCATTTTGTTGGAGAGCTTCAGAGATTTGGCAAGACCAAGACTCAGATCGTATTCTCCACAAATGTAAAGCACAGATGCAGATACTGGAAGAATGATCTTCACCACGATGAGGAGAAGAAGTAAAAAGTGAAAACTGTGTCGAAAAGACTTTAGACGTTTAACTCAGCGAGAAATACCCCAAAACAAGAAGAATGTTTATAAATAATAAGCTTAATTGATAAAAACAGGGGAAAATTAAGCAAAAACAAAAAAATACTTAGATTTCACAAGTTTTTTCTTTACAATCTTAATTTCCTATACTATAATAGGGAGCGTGGTCAGGAAATAATTAACAGGTCACGATATATAATCAGTTTAGGAGGATTTTTACTATGTCATATGTTGATGAAGTACTCGAGATAGTACAGAAGAAGAATGCAGATCAGCCTGAGTTCTTACAGGCAGTAACAGAGGTTCTTGATTCACTCAGACCTTGCATCGAGGCAAATGAGGAGCTTTACAGAAAGAATGCTATCCTCGAGAGAATCACAGAGCCAGATAGACAGCTCATGTTCAGAGTACCATGGGTAGATGACAACGGACAGGTACAGGTCAACAGAGGTTTCCGTGTACAGTTCAACAATGCCATTGGACCATACAAGGGAGGTCTCAGACTTCACCCATCAGTAAACCTTGGTATCATTAAGTTTCTTGGTTTCGAGCAGGTTTTCAAGAACTCACTTACAACACT
>USSH01000368.1 GCA_900557435.1 uncultured Coprococcus sp.
TGCAAACGGCACAGAATTTGCCAGATACTGGATGCATAATGCATTTTTGAAGATCAATAATGAGAAGATGTCAAAGTCTTTGGGAAATTTCTTTACAGTTCGGGAAATTAGCCGGAAGTATCCATTACAGGTGATTCGATTCTTCATGTTGAGTGCTCATTACCGGAGCCCGTTGAACTTTTCGGATGATTTGGTAGAGGCTGCAAAGAACGGACTGGAACGGATCCTGACTGCTTATGAAAAGGGAAAAGAACAGGCAGGAAAGGCGCAGAACGATCAAATGACATCGGAGGAGCAGACCTATGTTTCTAAAATTGATGAACTGAAGCAGAAATATGAAGCTGCGATGGATGACGATCTGAATACGGCAGATGCAATTTCTGTTATTTTTGAACTGGTAAAGCTGGCAAATACTACAGTAAATGAAACATCTTCAAAGGAATACTGCACATATGTTATCGATACAATGCATTTGCTGTGTGACATATTGGGAATCGAAACCGAACGGGAACAGGAACTGCTGGATGAGGAAATCGAGCAAATGATCGAGGAACGGCAGCAGGCCAGAAAGAATCGTGACTTTGCGAAGGCGGATGAGATTCGAAACGCACTGTTGGAAAAGGGAATTGCATTGGAAGATACCAGAGAGGGCGTAAAATGGAAAAGAGCATAGACAGCTATTTTACTGAGATACTAGGAGTTACGTACACCAACCCTAGAGAGTATTCGCCGCTGTCACTGGCATATATAGGTGACAGTGTTTTTGATCTTCTCATAAAGACACTTGCGGTCACGAAGGACAATAAGCAGGCATACAAATATCACAAAGAAGTCAGTCAGAAGGTTAAGGCGGAGGCACAGGCTGGATATATCATTTATCTGCTCGACAATGGACTTCTCACCGATGATGAGGAGTGGATATACAAGAGAGGAAGAAATACAAAGACACATTCCACAGCCAAGAATGCCACGGTTGGACAGTACCGTATGGCGACCGGATTTGAGTGCCTTATAGGATATCTTTATCTCGATAAGCAGTATGACAGGATGTTTGAGATCACGAAAATGATATTGTCAATGCCAGATACTGAAGATAACAAAGAGAATGCTGCAGAGATACACACAGGAAAAAAGACAGAAACATGCAGTGAGACAGATGTAGACACGGCCATAGAGACAGATAAATATGAAGAAGACACCGTGACGGTGGATGGAGAGTAATATGAGCAGAGAATTTGAGAATAACAACAATGAAAATGAAAATGCTGAGGAGGCATTTGTCATAGAGGGAAGAAATGCAGTGCTTGAGGCTTTCAGATCAGGAAAGACTATAGATAAGCTGTATGTCCTTGACGGATGCAGAGATGGCGTGGTGAACAGCATAGTCAGAGAGGCAAAGAAGCAGGACACAGTGATAAACTATCTCTCAAAAGATAAGTTAAATCAGATGTCACAGGCGGGAAAACACCAGGGCGTTATCGCCCACGCTGCTGCCTACAAGTATGCTGAGATAGAGGATATGTTTGCACTTGCAGAGAGCAGAGGAGAGGACCCATTTTTCTTCATACTTGATGAGATAGAGGATCCACATAACCTCGGTGCGATCATAAGAACAGCAAATCTGTGTGGTGCACATGGAGTCATAATTCCAAAGAGACGTGCAGTCGGCATAACAGCTACCGTCGTAAAGGCGTCGGCAGGTGCCATCAACTACACACCTGTTGCTAAGGTTACAAATATCAGCAAGACCATAGAGGAGCTTAAAGAGCGTGGTATGTGGTTTGCGTGTGCTGACATGGATGGAGAGCTCATGTACAAATGCAATCTCACGGGTTCGCTCGGACTTGTTATTGGCAACGAGGGAAATGGTGTGAGCAGGCTTGTGAAAGAAAAGTGTGATTATGTTGTATCAGTTCCTATGAAGGGGGATATCGATTCACTTAACGCATCTGTTGCAGCGGGAGTTCTGGCCTACGAGGTAGTAAGGCAGAGAATGGGTAAGTAAGAGGAACATTATATGTATTCGGATTTATCAGATAATGAATTGCTTGAGTTAATCGGAACGGAAAAGAATAATGATGCTATGGAGACACTTATAAAAAGATATGGCCCTTTGGTGACCAGGCAGAGTAGAAGTCTTTATATTATCGGAGCAGATGAAGAAGATCTTATACAGGAAGGCATGATAGGGCTGATAAAGGCGATAAATGATTCTTTCTCTTTTTTTGATAATATATAATTATCTTTATTTAATTTAGAAATTTTTAGTGTTTCAATTTTGTTTTTTATATCTTTAGAATTTTGCTTAAGTTCAAAAGATTTTTTATTTGCTTTTTCAAGTGTTTCTGTATTTTTTTCTAATTGCTTTTTCATTTCAATATAGTTATCCATATTAGATATATGAATGTCTCTATTTCTACCTTTTT
>USSH01000369.1 GCA_900557435.1 uncultured Coprococcus sp.
CGGTATAATACATGCAGGTCGAGATCGTAGACGGTGTCGGGTAAAAGTCCTGCACCTGCTCCGGCATATAGCCAAGATCTCTCAGATATTCCGCCAGCGTAATCGCCTCTTTCAGTGTTGATCCCGGATGTGAGGACATCAGATACGGAACCAGATACTGCTCTTTTCCGATCTTTTTGTTCATTTTATAAAATTCTTCGGTAAACTGCTCATATACTTTATGTTCTGGTTTTCCCATCAGGGAGAGAACCGGTGCTGCAACATGTTCCGGTGCAACCTTCAATTGCCCGCTGACATGATATTCACAAAGTTCCCGTAAAAAAGTTCTGTCCTCTTCTTTTAAAAGATAATCGAATCGGATTCCCGATCTTATAAACACCTTTTTCACACCGGGAATAGCCTCAAGTTTTCTAAGAAGTTCAATGTAATCTTTGTGATCAACCTTCAGATTCCTGCACGGTTCCGGAAAAAGGCATTGTTTATTTGTACATACACCATATTTGTCCTGTTTTGAACATGACTTATGTCTAAAATTCGCCGTTGGACCTCCTACATCATGTATATATCCTTTGAAGTCCGGATCATGAGTCATCTGCTCAGCCTCTCTTATCAAGGATTCATGGCTTCTGGTCTGTATGATCCTTCCCTGATGAAATGTAAGTGCGCAAAAACTGCAACCTCCAAAACATCCTCTGTTGCTTGTCAGACTAAATTTAATCTCAGAAATTGCAGGAATTCCTCCTTTTGCCTCATATACCGGATGATAATTATTCATATACGGAAGGTCATACACATCATCCATCTCCATCTGTGTGAGTGGGTAAGCAGGCGGATTCTGCACCACATATCCCCTGTTGCCGTATCCTTCAACAAGAGTCTTTGCCGAGTACGGGTCAGTATTTATATACTGTGTGTAAAAGCTCCTGGCATACTCTAGTCTGTCACGTGTAAGGCTGTCATAATCTGGAAGAATGATAGCATCCTCCGGAACGCCTGAGATATCCTTAGTCCTGTAGCATGTTCCCCTTACATACGTGATATCTCTGACACTGATTCCGCTATCCAGAGCTTCCGCTATCTCTATCATACTGTGCTCACCCATTCCATATGACAAAATATCTGCAGAGGAATCCACAAGTATTGAATGTTTAAGCTTATCTGACCAGTAGTCATAATGAGCCATTCTCCTAAGACTTGCCTCAATACCACCTATTATAATTGGAACATCCTTATATGTTCTTCTTATCAGATTACAATACACGGTTGTTGCATAATCAGGTCTAAGTCCCATCTCTCCGCCCGGTGAATAAGCATCCTTCTGTCTTCTCTTTTTGGACACAGAATAGTGGTTGACCATCGAGTCCATATTGCCTCCGCACACCAAAAAACCCAGTCTTGGCTTTCCAAAAACATCAATGCTTTTGTCGTTCTTCCAATCAGGCTGGGCTATTATACACACTTTATATCCATATCTTTCAAGCAATCTGCTGATGATAGCAGGGCCAAATGATGGATGGTCTACATACGCATCACCTATGACAAACACAAAGTCAGCCTGTGACCATCCTCTTTTCCTCATATCATCCATACAGATTGGCAAATAATTTTTTTCCATAAATTTTTATTCATCTTTCTTTTCATTGACAACAACAGACATCCCGGCGCCAAGTGCTACAGCCTCAAGCGCTTTCTCAGAAACGTACGCTTCTATGCCTGTCCTCTCTTTTATGAGAGTATCCATGCCATATATCAGACTTCCGCCTCCGGTGAGAACTATTCCTGACACAGCAATATCCGCTACCAGTTCCGGCGGTGCAATTTCAAGAACATTATGGATAGCTCCGAGGATATGGTTTGTCGTTTCCTCAAATGCCACCACCGTCTCATTTGCAGTTATTGTCACTGCCTTCGGGAGCCCCTTTATCAGGTCACGTCCCTTTATCACATATTCAATATCATCCTTACGTTCTACAACAGAACCTATAGCTATCTTGGCTTTTTCAGCAGACTGATCGCCAATAAGCAGGTTATATTTTCTCCTGACATACTTAACAAGAGCATTGTCAAAATCATCGCCGGCATACTTGATGGAACTGCTCTCCACAGCTCCCCCAAGCGAAACGACAGCAATATCAGTGGTTCCGCCGCCTATATCAACAACCATATTGCCTTTGGCTTCCTGAATATCAACATTCGCTCCGACAGCCGCAGCAAGAGGCTCTTCCATAACGTAGACAGTCTTCGCTCCAGTCTTATATACTGCCTCTTCAACTGCTCTTCTCTGCACCTCCGTTACACCGCTTGGAACACATACACATATACGAGGCCTTCCTACACCGGACCTTTTCTCCATAGCACTGACACCATATCGACACGATCCAGTCTGCATTTACCCGGCTAAG
>USSH01000370.1 GCA_900557435.1 uncultured Coprococcus sp.
GTGATCGATTCACTGAAAAACACATATCCCAATCTCAAAGTCCGTCTCAACACCATCGGACTTGCCAATCTCATATATGGAAGAGATGTCACACCCGAGCTTGAGGGCAGATTCGACACCGTATCAATATCCCTGAACGCCCCTGATGAAAATGAATTTCTTGAGCTGACCAGATCACGCTATGGGATTCAGTCATACGCGGCCATCAAGGATTTTGCCGTTCTTGCCAAAAGGTACGTGCCACACGTTGTCATGACCGTTGTTGACAAGGTCATGCCCGAGGATAAGATCGAGCGCTGCAGCCAGATATGCAAGGATTTAGGCGTGACTTTGAGGGTCCGCCCATTTGAAAATTAACCGCATTTTACAGTGACACTTACAAAGGAGGTACCGCTATGTTTCAATCTCTAGAGTTAAAACACCCAAGATTTTATCAGGTATTTCGCCTGTTCATCGTCGTATTTGCATCTATACTATACGCATGGAATCTCCGATGCTTTGCCAAGACCGCAGGACTGTTTCCAAGCGGGTTCTCTGGAGCATCCCTGCTTCTCCAGAACATTGGAATAAAATTCCTGCACATAAGCGTGCCTTTTGCTGTGTTCAACATCGGACTGAATCTGTTTCCTACATATATATCATACAAATATATCGGCAAAAGATTTACCCTCTATTCGATCATAGTCATACTTCTGTCGAGTATATTTGTGGATATTCTGCCACCATATGTATTCACGGACGACATAATGCTTGTAAGCCTGTTCGGCGGTCTCATCAACGGACTCGCCATCAGCCTGTGCCTAAACGTTGGAACCAGCACCGGAGGAACTGATTTCATCAGCATATTCCTGTCCCACCAGAAGGGTATAGATGCGTGGAACTACATACTGCTCGGAAACATCGTGATGCTGATCGCCGCCGGCGCACTGTTCGGCTGGTCAAAGGCTCTGTACTCCATAATCTACCAGTTCTGCAGCACACAGGTAATCCAGCTTCTATATAAGAGATATAAGAAAGAAACGTTGTTCATCATCTCCGACAAATCAAAGGAGATATATCACGCCATCAAAGATCTGACAAATCACGACGCCACATTATTCACCGGTATCGGCTGCTATGAGGAGAAGGAGAAAACCCTTATCTATTCTGTCATCAACGCCGAGGCAAAGCGTGAGCTCATCCCGATGATCCGCGGAATAGATGAGCACGCATTCATCAACGTAGTGAAGACAGAGGAGCTGGACGGAAGATTCCATGATATTCCGCACGACTGATGAATTATATCATCTGCAATTTCACGAATTCATCAAATCTTGGAAGCGCTAGGGTTATCTTGCCATACTCTCTGGTATCGACAACCCCTTTTCTCTTCAACCGCTCTCTATATACTGAGAATAACTCGGATTTCATCCCCAGCTTCTCCCGCAGATTCTTGACACGGCTCTCTCCGCTTACAGAGATCTCCAGAAGTATCTTTTTATCAAGCTCTGACAGTTCAGACCATATCTTACTGTATACATACTCCTCCAGATATTGGTCATATTCCGGCAATATCTGATCAAGAGTTTTCGTATCGCGCTCTTCCCAATACAGATACCCTAACACCTGAAATGCAAATGGATACCCTTTTGTAAGCGCCGTCATTCTTTCTGCTGCCTGAACATCTATACCAAATATATCCATGTAGTGTCTCCGCACCGCAACATAATTAAGCGGCTCAAGCATTATCTTTGGTGCTCTGTACAGGAATGTAAGTGATTTGTCATTCTGTAGCTCATATATATTGTCATATAATCCTGTCATCAGCAGATATATCGGATAATCATGCCTTACAAATATCTGAAAAGAACTTGCAAATATCCTCATATATTCAGAATTTGCAGCCTCATCTATAGTTATGAGCAATCTTTTGCCGGCCTTTTTTATATGCTCCAGCATACACTCAATGACATCTTCTATATCTGTGACCGGAGCTGAATTCTCTATAGAAACTCCGAGTCCAAATGCAGAGAAGTCCAGTTTTGCACTTATGAACCTGGCGTGCATCTCCGGTATACTGTATATCTTAGAGGCAAGGCTCTGCAGCAGATCCCTCTTGGGATTGAGTTCCACCGTTATCCAGTTCTCATCTTTTCCAATCTCCGAAGATATATTCGTCATCATGACTGTCTTACCCGAGCCTCGAACTCCGGTTATCATAAATATCTGATTTGACGAGATATCAGCCTTGAAATCATCTATTATCCTGTCTGTCTGCGCTATTCTCGAAATATATTGCACCGGTTTCTTTCCAAATGACAATGTAAATGGATTCCCCATAACTCCTCCTTGTATAGATATAATTACTATCCTTCTATCGCTCTTATGTAAAGTTATATAAGTTTTTATAACTTTATATA
>USSH01000371.1 GCA_900557435.1 uncultured Coprococcus sp.
ATGTACGCAGCAACCTCCGCTTCTCAGCTATCATGCCACAGCACGTTTGATTATATACTAGGGTATTCTGTAAATCAAGAGTTTTTTTTAATTTTTTTATGTTTTTTTGAATTATTTTTAGCCGGATATATGGCATAATAACGCGGCGTCATATTACTCTTTTTCCCCGTCGTCTGTACTGAGTCTGAACGACCGCTTCATCTTCACTCCCTTGTTCTCCCATATCTCAAACTTTGGAAAGCTCAATATGAATCCATAGTCCGTATGATAGCCATAGTTCTCCATGGCAAATCCAGGAAATCTTTCTCCCAGCGCGTCCAGCAGTTCTGCCATATCATCGATCTGATATCCCCTGCCAGTCATATACTCATATGCAAACGCGTCAATATCCGTTCTGTCATTAAATATATTGACTCTGGAGATGCCATCCTCATCTGTATACACATCCGTTCCCGCAACGTTTTCTTTTATAAATATCGCAAGATGTGCATATCCATAATTTCTCACATCAAAATCCGGATGTTTTCTCCCAATACTGTCAGAAATCTGTGCCAGCGTCGCGTCCTGTCCCAGTCCTTTATAATAAGAAGAAACTGTATACACCTCCCTGGCTATCTCTGCCTTATCCGGTATATCAGCGGTACACTCACCACCTGCGATCACTTCCAGATACACATACCTCTGCGAGCTCTCAACCAGCACCCGGTCTGCATTGCCTGACCCCATCACAACCACGCTCATGTCTGACAGTTTTAATTTATCCAGGAGCGGCACCGCAAGCGAATCGCCCGTAACTATATACACCTTATCTGCAACCCCCGCAGCCTCATCTGCCATAACCTCCACCGCCAGAGCCACCATGGCGGTTGACACAGGATATTCCCCGTGCATACAATCCTGTATCCTGTATCTTTCTGCAACATTCTGAAAACTCCTGTCATTCCTGTTGGAATTGAACATCTTGCCGGCAACAAGTTTATCCGTCCTGAGAATCTCCTCATATATAACCGGAACATATCCGGCATCTGTACTGTCACAATCTATATATAACGCAGCCCTCATAAGTCCATTATCTCCTTCCTGTAAATATGGCACACATATATCAAATATTCAACAAACCACAGGTTCATTGACATCATATACGCCCATCGGATCTGAGCATCTCCATCAGAGTCTGTTTCACTCCAAACTCCTGACACAGCTTTTCCGCATCCTCCAGAGCTCTGCGTATCTTCTCCTCAGACACATTCTTCTTCACAGCTCTTATAAGGAGATTCTTCGGTGAGTGGGCTATATCTATAAATTCCATTATATCTGTTTTATAACCGCAGGCCTCCAGCATAAGTCCACGTATCGAATCTGTTGCAAGTGCCGCCACGCGCTCCTTGATGATGCCATATCTCGTAAGCGCCGCCAGATTCTCTGAATATATCTGTCTGTTGAGTTCATGCTGACAGCATGGCACCGACAATATATATCCAGCATTCCAGCATATTGCATTGTACAGAGCATAGTCAGTGGCCACATCGCACGCATGGAGCGTCATGACCATGTCCACATCCATATCCGTCCTGTAGCCATGTATGTCTCCAAGCTCAAATCTCAATCCTGTATATCCAAATCTCTCAGCAAGATCGTTACAATCCCGTATAACCTGCTCCTTGAGATCCAGGCCGGTTATATGTACATCAAGTCCCTTCACCTCATGCAGATAATAATAAACTATGAATGTCAGATATGATTTGCCGCATCCGAAATCTACTATATTAATAGAAGACTTGTTGTAGTCCTTCATGACATCATCCACGATCTCTGCAAATCTGTTAATCTGCTTGAATTTGTCATACATGGAATGAACAACCTTGCCATCCTTCGTAAATATGCCCAGGTGTGTAAATACCGGGATATCCATCCCCTCTTCGAGTATATATTTCTTTCTGCGGTTGTTTCCCTGTACAGTTATGAGTTTGTTCTCTGTACGTCTCTTATTCACAGCTACTTTGCCCTTCTTGGATATCTTTGCATCCCATTCCTCCTGTGCCGAAAACATATTTATCTGTCTGAATCCATCCTGCAGATGACCAGTCAGCGCTTCCCCAAGGTCGTCCTCTTCTATATTCTGGTGGAACACCTGTTTCTCCGTATACCTTTCTATCTGAAAACACCTCTTACCACCTATGATTTTTCTCTCAAACACTATCTTCCTGTATTCTCCGCGTCCGCCACTAAGGATAATCTTGTGGGGATCGCACTGTACCATCTCTTCTGTTATGTCTTTTATACTTATATCTGCCATTATTTCAACTTCTCCATTATCATCAATCTGTATCGCCTTCAATCTCCGCGAACAAGCTCCGCCTTCAATCTCCGTGGACAATCTCTGTCATCATTT
>USSH01000372.1 GCA_900557435.1 uncultured Coprococcus sp.
TGCCCATTTGTAACTATTCACAAATCTTATATCGGTTTTTAACGTTTACACAAAGCTTAAAACGGTCTTTGTCTAAATGATGATCACTAATCTTCTGAATTGAATTCAAGGTCGTCGAGAATTTCGTCGAGGGCATCTGCAACTTTGTTGAATTCTTCCTCGTCGGTGATCTCGTTTAGGTCAACATCATCACCGTCTTCTGTGTATCGATATACGATAATGTCGGAATCTTCATCGTCTTCCGGGAGAAGGGCGATGTAGGTGATGCCGTCTACATCAAATCTTGCGATAACTTCGCAATTGCATTCAGTGCCATCATCGTAGGTTATGTCGATCATCTCAATGTCGTTCATATCGTCAGTATTGTCGTTTGTGTTGTTGGTCATGTCGAAACTCCTTTTCTTTTTTTATATCATAAATTTAACGGGCACGCTTGTCAACTTTATTGAATTATAATGGCTGCTGTGGTATAATATCAACATATTTGCGTGGACAGGTGGAGACTGTTCAGTGCGGGTGCAGAGCTGGTCGTTAAGTGGTCGTGGGTTTTTATGGATCGCTGATGATCCGGATGCTGATTTAGATGTTATGGAGGGTGTTATTAGATGAAGAAAGTTGCTTATGTAGCGTCGGAATGTGTGCCATTTATAAAGACAGGTGGACTTGCAGATGTTGTAGGAACGCTTCCGAAGATATTTGATAGGAACGAATATGATGTAAGAGTTATAATGCCGAATTATCTCTGTATACCAAACAAGTATAGAGAAAAGATGCAGTATATAACACATTTTTATATGGATATCGGATATAAGAATGATTATGTGGGTGTTATGTATCTCGAATATGAGGGCGTGAAAGTATACTTTATTGATAATGAGTATTACTTTAATGGACCTACACCGTATGGTGATGTCAAGTGGGATATTGAGAAATTCTGTTATTTTTCAAAGGCGGCATTGTCGATACTTCCATCTATAGGATTTCAGCCGGATATCATACATTGCCATGACTGGCAGGCGGGACTTGTTCCAGTGTACCTTAAGACATTATTTGCAGGAGATTTGTTTTATACAAGCATGAAGTCTGTTATGACTATCCATAACTTACAGTTCCAGGGAAAGTGGGATATCAAGACTATTCAGGAATATTCAGGTCTTCCGGATTATGTATTTACACCGGATAAGCTTGAGATCAAGAAGGATGCTGCGATGCTGAAGGGTGGTTTGGTATATGCAGACAAGATCACAACAGTCAGCAACACCTACGCCAAAGAGATTCAGACACCATATTATGGTGAGGGACTGGATGGCCTGTTGAGTGCAAGATGGCAGTCTCTCTGGGGAATTATCAACGGTATAGATTATGAAGTGTGGAATCCTGCTACTGATCCACAGATCTACAAGAACTACAGTGTTGACAATTTCAGAGAATACAAGAAGATCAATAAATTGGAACTCCAGAAAGAGTGTGGACTTCCACAGGATGAGAATCAGTTTGTGATCGGAATCATTTCCAGACTTACAGATCAGAAGGGCCTGGATCTTGTGGATAGGATAATGAACGACATCTGTTGTGATGGTGTTCAGTTTATAGTACTCGGTACAGGAGATTCACGATATGAGAATATGTTCAGATATTATCAGGGAATACATCCTGCCAAGGTATCTGCGAATATATACTACTCTGATGAGAGATCTCATAAGATGTATGCCGGATGCGATGTGATGCTTGTTCCATCAAGGTTCGAACCTTGTGGACTTACACAGCTAATGGCACTCAGATATGGAACCGTTCCTGTTGTACGTGAGACAGGCGGTCTTGCTGATACAGTTGAGGCGTATAATCAGTTCGAGGGAACCGGTACAGGATTCTCGTTCGCAAACTATGATCCATATGAGCTTCTTAACGCCATCAACTATGCAAAGGAAGTATATTACAATAACAAAGAGGCATGGTATTATATACAGGAACGCGGCATGAGACAGGATTACTCATGGTATAATTCAGCCAATATATATAAAGATTTATATAACTCTTTATAAGACAGCATTGAGTTGTCTAATGAGTTATCGACCGAGTTATCAAACGTACTATCTAATTAGTGCTTTATAAAATAAGTGCTTTAGCTTTATAAGAAGTGATTTATAAAATAAAAAGGGCAGAGAATGATTTGCATTTTCTGCCTTTTTTCAGGACGGGAGAGACAGATATGGCATTTGACGGAATAGTGATATCCAATGTGGTTAGAGATATGAAGGAGAAGCTTATTGAAGGCAGGATATATAAGATATATCAGCCGGAAAAGGATGAGCTCAATATTGTGATCAAAAACAACAGGGAGAATTACCGACTTCTCATATCGGCGGATGCGAGTCTTCCTTTGAT
>USSH01000373.1 GCA_900557435.1 uncultured Coprococcus sp.
GCAACATTCATACAGGCCACCATCTCTGGCATCAACATAGTAGAAACCACCTATTCCTTTTATGATTTTTCCTGTTATCGTTTCCGCCACTTATTCTCCGCTCTCCTGCTCCTGTGTAAATGTTGCTGACAATCCTCCGGTATTAAAGCTGGATGTTACATCTATACCTTCTGAATCCGTGATCGTCACTGTGAATGCTCCGTTATTAGAATTTATACCCGTGAGTCCCTGTATTCCATCTATGCTGAGTGGGAAGTCTTTCTCGCCCACAGTTCCACTGTATATTGAATAACTCTCACGACCTATAGTGTATGATATATCTACTGTTACATTTCCAAATGTTTCAAAATCAAATTCTGTATTTGAAATAGAACCACTGAACGCTACCGAGTATGTGATCACCTTCGCACCCTTGCTGACAACATAGGCAACAGAGCTCTGCTCATCAACCTCTGTGTTCACTACAGGATCCTGTGATATTACCTTACCTTCTTCAACTGTATCGCTAAACTCATATGTTGGCGCGCCGACAAGATTGAGCTCTGTCAGCTTCGCAGCCGCATCAGTCTCGCTCATACCCACGAGATTAGGTACTACAACAGGCTTCTGTTCCTTTCCATTGCTGACAATTATCTTGACTGTAGAACCCTCCTCAACCTCGGTTCCAGCCACTGGGTCTGAAGATATTACGTGATCTTTTTCTATATTGTCATCAAAATCATATCCATGCGTGACCTTGAGTCCTGCCTCTTCCAAAAGTGTAGTTGCCTGGCTGTCCTCATAATTAAAAACATCAGGAACTGTTGTCATCTCCTTACCAGATGATATCACTATGATGATTTCAGTATCCTTTGTGATCGCCGTGCCATCATCTATATTCTGGGATACTACATACCCTTTCTCTACCTGCGCATCTGTTTGTTCCTGGAATGTATAATTCGTAAATCCATTCTTCTTCATCTGCTCTTCAGCTGCAGTCTTATAGAGTCCTACAACGTTAACCATAGGTATGGTCTCCTCCGCGGTTGTTGCCAGAGAATCTGCTGAATTGAGCACATCTGCGTTTGTTGTGGCCTCTGTGGTATTTTTTTTCTTGATAACGCCGCCAGGAAACCATCCCGCTATATTGCCTATAACAACCAGTGCCAATATGGCAAGAACAACTGCTATTGCAACACTTGCCACTGTAATGATCTTCTTAAGTTTAGGATCAAGTTCTTCATCCTGATCATCATATCCGTCAGAATCGCCATCCTGATAACCGTCATCCACGTCATTCTCATCCTCCGGATCATCATCTTCCGGAAACAGATCATCAAACGGAGAAGGTTTCATAACCGGTCTGTTGACCTGGATCTCTGATGGTCTTGGCGGAACCGGTGGAACAACTTCCTGCGTATTCGCTGTATCGACCTGACGTCCGGTCTTTATCATCTCCATCTCCTGCTTTGTCATCTCTATAGTAGGTGATGATGGGACTGTCTGCTTCGGAACCACTATACAGTCAATATTCGGATTCTCTTTTACTCTGTACAGATCAGCAATAAGTGCATTGGCTGTGAGATATCTTCTCTCAGGCTTCTTCTGAGTACACTTCCTTATGATCTTCTCCAAACTTGTAGGAATGTCAGGATAATACTCTCTAGGTGAAACCATCTCACTCTGAATATGCATAAGTGCTATTGCAACATTATTCTCACCCTCAAATGGGACATGACCGGTGAGCATCTCATACAGAGTTATTCCAAGAGAATATATATCGCTTCTCTCATCACTAAAGCCGCCTCTCGCCTGTTCAGGTGATATATAATGTACGCTGCCCATCGCATTTGTTGTGGTTGTACTTGAAGATGCCGCCTTCGCAATTCCAAAATCAGTCACCTTGAGAGTGCCATTGTTGGCGATAATTATATTCTGCGGCTTTATATCTCTATGAATTGTATGGTGCTCATGAGCTGCCTGCACGCCCTGCGCTATCTGTATCGCAAAATCTATAGCTTCCATAGGAGCTATTCTGCCATGTTGCTGTATATACTCCTTAAGCGTTATGCCTTCCACAAGTTCCATAACAATATAATATATTCCATTGTCCTCACCTACATCATATACATTTACAATGTTAGGATGAGACAATCCTGCTGCCGACTGTGCTTCTATTCTGAATTTCGTCACAAAGTTTACATCTGAACTGAACTCAGGCTTTAGAACCTTTATCGCAACAAATCTGTTAAGCACATGACACTTAGCCTTATATACCTCTGACATACCGCCAGAGCCAACCATCTCTATGATCTC
The DNA here is from genome assembly GCA_900557435.1 of uncultured Coprococcus sp. Taxonomy (GTDB): domain Bacteria; phylum Bacillota; class Clostridia; order Lachnospirales; family Lachnospiraceae; genus Coprococcus. Next base: position 2,296 of record USSH01000373.1, read on the forward strand.
ATATCGACCACTGAGCATCATTCCCGGATTTAACATACCATCTATTCCTCCCAATCTATAGCAGCTATAACGGCTGATATATTATCCT
>USSH01000374.1 GCA_900557435.1 uncultured Coprococcus sp.
AAGAATGCGGCTGTTGCTGATTACAAGAAGAACATCGAGTCGATCTTTGGTGAGGGCGCATGTCACGTTCTCAAGGTAAGACCTTACGGCGGAATAAAGGTAGTAGAGTAAGGGAGGGGGCGATACCAGACAAGGCAAATTTTGCATGGCTGGTGTTCCCACCTCGTTTGGGGAAATGAAATGTAGAGATAGTAATGAGAAAGAAGGGTTACAATCATGATAGATACAAATATCAAGCAGCTTGTTGAGTATGGAATTGCAAATGAGCTGATAGAGGAAGAAGACAGAATATACACAACCAACACCATCCTTGAGATGCTGAAGAAGGACAGCTACGAGGAGCCGGGGGAGGTGCCGGCTATAGATACACCGGAGAAGCTTGAGGAGTGTCTCAAGGGTATTCTGGATTATGCAGTTGAGAATGGACTTATCGCAGAGGATTCAGTTGTCCTCAGAGATCTGTTCGACACCAAGATCATGAATGCGCTGGTTCCAAAGCCAAGCCAGATCATAAAGACATTCAGAGAGAAGTATGCAAAGTCCCCAGAGGAGGCGACAGACTTCTACTATAAGCTCAGCAGAGCGACAGATTACATCAGAACATACAGAGTTGCAAGGGACATCAAGTGGGTAAAACCTACAGAGTATGGCGATATCGACATCACAATCAACCTCTCAAAGCCTGAGAAGGATCCGAAGATGATCGCCCTTGCCAAGACGATGTCACAGTCATCATATCCAAAGTGCCAGCTGTGTATGGAGAACGAGGGATATGCCGGAAGGATCAACCATCCTGCAAGAGAGAACCACAGGATCATCCCTATAGAGGTAAATGGCAGCAAGTGGGGATTCCAGTATTCTCCATATGTATATTACAATGAGCACTGTATCGTGTTTAATGGACAGCACATCCCAATGAAGATAGAGAAAGCTACATTCCAGAAGCTCTTCTCATTTGTCGGACAGTTTCCACATTACTTCCTGGGATCAAATGCAGACCTTCCTATAGTAGGAGGTTCGATCCTTACACACGATCACTTCCAGGGCGGTCGTTATACATTTGCTATGACAAAGGCACCTGTTGAGACAAAGGTTATATTTGCCGGATATGAGGATGTCGAGGCGGGAATCGTCAAGTGGCCGATGTCAGTCATCAGACTTGACGGAGAGAATCCGGACAGGATCATAGATCTTGCAGACAAGATACTCGGTGCATGGAGAGGTTACACAGACGAGGATGCGTACATATTTGCCGAGACGGACGGTGAGCCTCACAACACCATCACTCCTATCGCGAGAATGAGAGACGGCAAGTATGAGATGGACTTAGTCCTTCGTAACAACATCACCACAGAGAAGCATCCACTTGGGCTTTATCATCCATGGGAGCAGTATCACAACATCAAGAAGGAGAACATCGGACTCATCGAGGTAATGGGACTTGCGGTACTTCCTGCAAGACTCAAGGGCGAGATGGAAGAACTGGCAGATGTGCTTGTGGCAGGCGGAGACATCAAAGCTCATGAGAATATCGCAAAGCATTACGACTGGGTACAGACATTCATAGGAAAGTACGACATAAATGCAGACAACGTACACAAGATACTTCAGGATGAGATCGGCGATGTATTTGCCAAGATCCTTGAGTGCGCAGGCGTTTATAAGAGAGATGAGGCTGGAAAGTCTGCATTCCTCAAGTTTGTGGACTATGTAAACGCAAGATGATCGGACGGACATCTAATATTTATTAATATGACATTTTATTGTGCGTAACGGAATGTAGTGGTATAGTGTTGGAGAAAATGTCAGTGAAAAATAAAATGGTTTATAAGCAGATGATGGCCATCTGCAGAGTATAATGCGCCCGGTGGACCTCTAAAGACCGGATGCAGCATCATACATTATAAAGGAGGAAATTAATTATGAAGATTTTGGTAACAGGCGGAGCAGGTTATATCGGAAGTCATACATGTGTGGAGTTGCTCAATGCAGGATACGATGTTGTTGTCATCGACAACCTCTACAATGCAAGTGAGAAGGCAATCGACAGAATAAAGGAGATCACAGGAAAGGATGTTACTTTCTATGAGACAGATATCCTTGACAAAGAGGCTATGGACAAGATATTTGCAGATGAGAAGCCAGACTGCGTAATACATTTTGCAGGACTCAAGGCTGTAGGCGAGTCGGTTGTAAAGCCACTTGAGTACTATCAGAACAACATCACAGGAACACTCAACCTGTGTGAGGTAATGAGAAAGAACGGATGCAAGAACATCATCTTCTCATCATCAGCAACAGTATATGGCAATCCTGCATTCATCCCTATCACAGAGGAGTGTCCAAAGGGAACACCTAC
>USSH01000375.1 GCA_900557435.1 uncultured Coprococcus sp.
AATAAAGACAAAACGACGAAGGAGCTGAGAAATGATTGAACAGAGGAAGAGAAGGAAGGCGAATAAGGTTGGATGACCAGAAGCGTTATGGCAAGCTGGAGAATAGTCATGATGATAAGGCAAGCGAGAGAGTGATGGCGAAGTTGATTACAGCACTGAGTACGTTGTGCTGTCTCTTGAGGGATTTACTCTTGGCCAGGGATTCTATATCGAGCCAGAGAGAATGTCCTACAAAGAGATCGGTGAAGTCTGGAAAGAGGAAGGCATAGACATCGACCTGTCTAAGCTTACCGTATCACAGGCAACTTACGCGTTTTTCAAGAAAGAGGGACTTGAAACAGAACCTTCAGGAACAGACAAATTCAACAGTTCCAGTTATTATCTTGCCAACGTAAAGGGCATTGATAAGGGAGCTGCAAATGTTCCACAGGAGCTTAAGGATGCTTATCAGAAGAAGAATGGAAAGGCACTTGAGCTTAAGGACAAGACTGGAAAAGATCTTGGCCAGTTTGACTATTTCAGCATGTCTGGCTGGATGAACACAGTTGACAATATAATGGGAAATGTCGGCGCAGGAGAATATCAGGTAGATTCTGCAGCCGGAGTAGACAATACACACGTTATCCGTTGGCAGTTCACACTCGCAGATTATGGCGCAGATCTGGGATATGGCTACAATCCGGATAAGAATACATTTGACTCTGAGTATGCATACTATGAGACTCAGGACAAGACAGAGCTCTATGTGCTCTATGCAGAGCATGCAGATGAGATAGCCAAGGACGAGGCTCTATGTGAAGAGGTTCAGGCGGTCATGACAGATCTCACTGCAACTGCAGATGAGGTTCAGGCAGTTGAGAAGAAGATCAGGGGCGACAAGAGAAATACAGTATCTGTAACCATGAATTATTCTGCTCCTTACATGACTCTGGCTGATTCAGAGGGCAATGAGATTGAAGTCGGAGAGCCTGATGGCAGCAAGTATACTCTTGAGCTTGAGCCGGGTACATACCGTCTGTCAGCATATCAGAAGAGCGGTGACGAGAAGACAGATATGGGATCGATAGATCTCGTAGTCACAGACGATCCACAGCAGTCATATAGCATATACAGCATCACAGATATAGCATGTACAGGTTATGACACTGTAGATGGCAACAAAAAATATTGGAAGGAAGACGTTGATTATACCGTCACAGGTAAGGTTATGTCTCCTGACAATGTGGATAGACATGCAGAGTTTTTAAAGACCAGGGAGGGGTCAGATGACGCCTGGGCAAAGTATGCAGGACTGTTCTACTATGCTGATATGGTGTCAGTGACATATGATCCGGTTGGAGATAGAGCAAATGACTATATCTCTAAGACTGTGTCAAACACACTTACATCCAACAGAAGCTACGGTTATTCAGTAGCTCTTGCAGCGGCAAAGACAGTAGAGTTCACAGTTCCAGAGGGAACTGAGCTCAGAGTTGGTACACTTTCAACATACTATATATATAAGGATGAGGCTGGCATCAAGATAGACAGCACAGATGCCGGATATGACACATACAAGTATAAGCTTGGAAGTGGTATCACATATTACTACCGTGTAACTGGCGGAGAGGGAGTGACATACTGGAACTGGTTCTCTACCACCACGGACAAAGAATACAAAGTAACAACCGGGGATATGTATATAGGCAATGATACATATGGCCCGGGAACGATCATACATGACATGTCAGCCAACAGCTCAGATGTCGCAGATATCTACATGACATCCAATGAGAAGGGCTATGTGTCAATGCAGAAGGGTGATACATACAGCCTTGAGTGCTTCCGTAACTGGCAGGCTATAGAGGGAATCATGAATGCCAAGTCAGCAGAGCCTGATTACCACTATACAGTCATTGATGAGAATGGAAACGTATCTGATGATGTCATCAGCGTAGTTCCGGGAGAGCACTCAGAGGTTGCTGAGATCAAGGCGAAATCAGAGGGTACAGCGATCCTGCTTGTAACCTATGACGCCGAGATCAACAAGCCTGGTATGGGCGGTTCATTCTTCAGTGCGATCTGGCCTGAGAACACAGGTGTTATCGTGTTCACCGTAGGCAAAGATGGTACAGATATCGAGACCAACATGACACTGAATGCAGGCCTCAATACTACCAAGAACAAGGTTGCAGGAGACAATCTGGATTCACAGATCGATGTTTTATATTATCTTGAGGGAACAGATGGCGCAGAGTACACATTTGCACCTGAGGACGGCGTATCTGTATCAGTTCTCCGTCCGCAGATCATTGACAACAAGCTTACATACAGCGGCTTCTCAACACAGGATATCAAGAAGAATGATAATGGA
>USSH01000376.1 GCA_900557435.1 uncultured Coprococcus sp.
AGATGGAAAAAATATAAAACAATCTGTTGATGCATCCTGTTTATATATACTGAACTTTATCTTGCTGTCCTCACTCTTATCAGTAGTTTCCCAACAAATATCATTATCACCAGATTGTTTTATATTTTTTCCATCTACCGAAAGGTAACTTCTATCAGGTGTAACTTTAAGAAGTGCCACACCGTCATTCTTTGTATATCCCGGAGGCGCCTTCTTTTCATATATCTTATATACACCGATAGGCAGATCTGTCAGATACTTTGATCCAGTCGAACCATACTTTGTCGCATATACAACTCCATTACCATCGGAATCTGTCTTAAACTTAGCCACAACACTGTCAACTGACGCTGACCCTGATGCCTTCCTCTCAACATAATACACTGCATCCATAACCGGCGTCTGGGTATCGGCATCTGTTTTTTTCAAACTAAACCGCCCGGTGATGGCTTCATCTTCAGCAGCTATATGACACGCATCCGTCTTTGTCTTGTTTCTATTTTTCTCCGTTATCGATACTGTATATGTCTTTGAATTATACTTGTACCCTGAACTGTGCACTCTTTTTCCCGTTGAGCTAAGATTTCTTGTCTCGTGATCAAGCTTCCACAGATACTCATTCTCTTTCACACTGTAATTTCCATATGGCAATTTGACATATCGCATATCTATCTTTCCTATGCAGCGATCTTTCTCTGCTTTTGATCTAAAGACGACCGGCTTTCCTGAGCTTCTTCCTACATAACATATTCCATCATAGGATAAAGCCATCCTATCCACCATATCGCCTTTACTGTCAAATATGTCATAAACTATTCCTGCATACGAATAATTCTCTGTTCCATACACGCCTGCATGATACGATGTGGTATTCGCCACACTATTCTTCAACATATTAAATTTCTTGTTCTTTGTAAGCCACATATAACCATAATCGTCATCATATGACCACTTGATATTTATGGATACAGCCTGTTTGTCCGAGTTCTGAGCAAACAACAGCTGCTGGTCAAGTGCGGTATCATTGGAGTCCGCCGTATATACAGTAAGTCCGCTTTTTCCTTCAACATAAGTTTGCCCTTCTGATCCATCATAGGTAACATCAGCTGTAAAAAACAGGCAGTCACCTCCATTGATCTTCACTTTACCACTCTTATATATCTTAAAATCTCTTTGCCCATTCTTCCGCACGTGCATCCAACTATGCGGTGGCACATATATCTCTATATAATTCTTTGAATTTCCGACCAAAATTATCTTTTTCGTTCTTTTCCGCTCTATCTTTGATCCGGAAACCGTATACTTTTTATAATTTTCAAGGGTCACATCCCTCTCTTTCACCCCCGTTTTGCCTTCAACCACAAATGCCAGCTCTGTCTCTCCACATTTTAAGTCAATTATACTTTTGTCAACAGACTTTATGTGTTCAAGATATTTTGATATAACCGGGAAATACTGCCCATGCCTCAGGTAATTCAATGTGAGAGCCATGATAAGCTGCTTATCGTTCTCACTCATACCAGAAAAACCGCTCCATTCATAGCCCGACTCCGGAGCACACGCAAACGCAAGTCTGATCATCTCTTCATTATCCTCATCAAAGCTTACATTACCTGTACTCCTGACCGCATTCTTTCTGTGGTCGCCACAATATGCTTTGAACTTCACCCCACTCCTGCACACCGTATAATATCTCGTATAAGCCTGACCGCCATAATAGACCTTATTGCCGCTTATTATACTATTGCTGCTATCTACCGCCGAGATAAACGCACTGGCATCCGTACCAGTTGCAATATCAGAATCAGAGTCTTCGCCATCAGCAAAATACACCTCTGTATGCACACCATCACCGGCAACTTCCGTCTCACCCGATTCATCCGCACTGGACTTTATCTTGTCTCTTTGATAAAAAACCAGCAAAACCATACATACAGACAATATTATCGCCACCAGAATTTTATAAATATTCAATTTTCTCATATATCCACCCTTTCACGCTTACCTATCATCTACAATATCTTTGTCTACACACACAAGAGGATTAAATATACTGTCCAAATGGAAATCAACAATAAAACACATGGTCACATAACCAAGAAAAAAATGACCATATATGTTATTTCCGTCAATCACACCATTCATAGCAGTTCCTCCCGATTTAATATTTATCTGACAAGCTGTTCATTGCGCAAAAAAAGCTTACATGCATTTAAATACACATAAGCTTTAAAGTCAATAGAGTGGCACATATTCCTCAAATCAGCGCATTTGGGGCTATTTTTCCCCCCTGATTTTACTTTTTGGACGATTTGTTCTCTGTTCTTTCAGTTTTATTAAC
>USSH01000377.1 GCA_900557435.1 uncultured Coprococcus sp.
TTACCTCCTGATATTTGAACATCTACGCATACTAAAATTGATTATTTTAAGACCACGATGCCTTTTATGTCAGACATAGTCTACTCACTGTACACGTCAGTGTCGATATTTTTTGCACTCATTTTCATCGTATATCTGCGAAAAATGATGAGCATCACTCCTAGAATCATTAAATAAATTATATATACTGCATAGGATTGAATCCATGTAAATCTAAACAGCAGATATCCTATACCGCAAAGTACAATCGCTATGACGATTGCTATTGCCATGTTAAAAAATGCATTCAGGTTGCCTCTCAGTGCACCATACTCATCCTCCCAGTCTATCTTTGGATGGGTGGAATCCAACAAAACACCAGTGTATGTGCATATACCTGCACACAACACTCCAATCAACACATAATAAACACTATCTACAAAGCTGCAATCCATATAGATACTCAGTATGATCGTGCTGAGCACAATCGTAACTCCACTAAATATCATGCTTATCCATACCTTAACACGTATCTGTGTCCTGTACGCCATAGGTATATGCTTCACAAATGAAATATGACTGCCCTCTCTTGTGAATGCTGTAGATGCTATGCTGTTCATAGCCGTGGCAAAGAAAGCGATCGATGTAACCGCAACCAGCATGATGACATCCGACAGAAAATAGCCTTTTTCAAATGTATCTCTGAACGACCTGATCGAATCGGCAGTTGCCGGTATGTTAAACAGGGCAGCTATGAGTATCGGCCAGATCAGGTTCACTACCACACAATATTTTCTGTATGCCGGTGTTCTCACAAGCGTCTTGCATTCTTTGTCAAGATACGCCCTAAACGGAGTTCTGATTGCAAAATTCTCTACTCTCTCCCTCTTATCGCGTCTTTTCCCGGATTTTCCCGATGATGACACGAGGTACACGCCTCTGAGATACAATGCATTTCCAAGAATGAGCAGCACTGCTATACACGCCGCATTTACAAGTATAAATATCAGCATGTACAAGATGCTGTTCCCCTGCAGTGCTTTCAAAAACAATGGCACAGTGAAAAATATCTTATTCATTATATTGATAAATATATTGTCACCATTTCTCAGGCTATCTATGTAATTATTTATATTTACCGCATCCATCTGGGCAAATGACCATACAAAAAGCCCGGCGAATACAAGGACTGCAAGTCCCACCATAAAATCTACATTTTTCAGCAGCTTTGCCTTGCTAAAAAATGCCATAACAATAAGTGAAAAAACCCCACAGTACACAAGTGGAAGTACCGGGAGAAGAAACACACCTATTATTGATGTAATAACAGAAACAGGTCTTATCTGTGCCGCAACAAAATAGCCTATAAACCCACAAAACAATACCATGAATTCCATGACACTCTCGGCAAAATATGCATGGGTAAACTTTGCAGCGACAAGCTCCGCCGGCTTTACAGGAAGCGGAAGCAGGTGGTCGAGATCTGATGAAAAATACAGAAGATTGAATATGACCATAATGCTGAAAATAACCCCGAATACAGACATAAGCTGTATAACAAGATTGAGTCCCTCTGTCATACCACCAGCCTCAATAAGTGCCGCAGTCATTATATATACTATGAATCCCACAATAAGGCAGCAAGGTATCATGATGCAGCACATAGCTATAATTCCCATGATTTTATATCCTTTTGCTTTCTCACCATGTTCCGGCATCTCCATATCATTGTTCCGGCTTATCATTTTGAGCAAGGTTCTAAAATTCTTCATGTGTCATCTCCACAAAAATCTCTTCAAGAGATTTGTTCTTATGCTGAGCCTCCAGCTCCTCCAGAGTCCCCTGATATATATCTTTACCTTTTCTGATCATAATGATCTTGTCACACAGTTTCTCCGCTACCTCCAATACATGGGTCGAGAAAAATACACAATTACCTGCATCCGCATGCTCTCTCATCATCTTCTTCAATTCATATGCAGCATTCGGATCAAGCCCCGTCATCGGTTCATCCAATATCCACACTGGTGGATTATGAACCAGAGCAGCTATGACCATCATCTTTTGTCTCATTCCATGGGAATAGCTGACCATCTGTCTGGTCAGGCTGTCCTCCATTCCAAACCGCTCCGCCATCTGTTCTATTCTGGTCTTTCTATCCGATGTAGATACCCCATATATATCAGCTATAAAATTTACATACTCAAGACCTGTAAGCCTTAGAAAAATGTCCGGATTATCTGCTATGTATCCCATGGATAATTTGGCTTCCATAGGTTTCTCTCTCATATCATATCCATTTATGATAACGCTTCCCTCTGTCGGCATGAGTATGCCTGTCAGCATCTTTATAGTGGTAG
>USSH01000378.1 GCA_900557435.1 uncultured Coprococcus sp.
GGCCTCAGCATAATCTTCTTCATCATACTCAACTTCCTGGGCACACCCATCGGCCGTTTCATTCTGTGAATTACACAGCTCATAAAGCCTGTCCTTTAACTGCGGAGACATGGTTGTACCTATATCGACACCCTTCAGCGCTTCAAATGCAAGGGTAAATTTATTGAAAAGGCCATCCCCTTCTCTTGCTCCGTAATAAACCTCATACCACAGATCTTCAAACCTTTTACCCTCAGGCACCACCGCCCACTCTTTCACTACCAAAGAATAGTCAAGGATCTGCTGAAACGAATCTTCAAACGGCCATGCCATAAACTCCTCTATCCAATCCATATTGCTCATCATAAGTCGTATAATGCAATACAGATAGTCACTCATAAATTCTCTGAACTTCTCAGGCATATGCGGCCAGTCTTCCGGATCATCATCCGGACCTATAAGCCACACAAGATTCAAACTACCATACTTATCCATTGCATTTACAAGTGATTCTACCAGCTTGTCCACAGCCGAAGTACTGAATCTGCCGCCTTCTCCAAATACAAATGCTGAAACCTTATTATCTCTTCCGGTCACCGCCATATCGAGAGCGTCCCTAAGCTGTTTATACTTTTTTCTCCGGAAATCTATAATTTCCCATTCTTTTTCAGAAATTCTCAATTACTCATCCCCCTTTTATATCACAAAATTTTTATCTATCATTACATCAGATCATCAAAATTAAAACTGAGCTGTGCCTGCTTTAAAGATTTAACTTTTCGTCCTGTTATCTTGTCAAACTCACCTACAGATCCGCAGAGAAGAGGTGAATTTGGATCATAGCACGCACAATTAGCTTTAACCGCATCCGGCGAATAATTGGCATAACAATATTTGCATCCGTTTAGACATGTATTGTAAGAACCTATCTCCACACTCTCCATGCATCCGCACTCTGGACGCTGTACCTTATCTTTTGACACCTTTATATCACAGCCGATTATCTCTTCTATAAGTTTCTTATCTATACAGCAGTTATGTTCGATTCCGCACTTTTCAAGATCGACCACCTCCGCGCATGTAGCCATCACCATACCATGTGCTCTGGCTATATCAGCTATCGTCTTCGCAAATGATTCCAGCTCATCGTGACTCATCTCATAGCTGTCCACCGCCTGCATATTTTTCTTGTTCTTGGCATATATATCAACAAAGCTGATGACACATTTCTCCGTACAGCCATCTAACGCTTCAGCAATCTGTGTAAATGCCTTTATGTGGTACTCTGGGGTATATCGTTTTGTAAAGACTATCGGGTCATATCTCCAAATGACTCTCTTCTTTCCTATCTTACCTGCAAGTTTCTGAAATGCCGGAATAAGCTTCTCTTTTTTGTCTGGAAGATTTGCCTCCATATCCTTTCCATATCCTGTCAGCGTGAACTGAAAATAATATTTATAGGAGGAAAGCTCATCAAGCCTTGAAATCATAGGTATGGGATTCTTTGTCCAGAACACTATACAATCAACAACCTCTGGCGAGAGATCAATCTTACTTATCTGATGTGCGTTCATAGGGTTCCTGACATACAGGAACCCCTCCTTTATTCTGTTGTAAAACCATTCTGAGTAGAATGTCGGTATATCTGTCCTCCTACTGGCACTGAGTATCATGTTCTGTTCCCCCAATCTATATATCTGCCACAGATTATATTCGCAACTATGTTCTGCTGTGCATATGGTATAACAAGTATTTTATCTTTGTGATTCTTTCCAACATAAATTCCTGCCCTTTTCCCCTTGTCCGTGGTCTTATATTTGACTACTCCGCCATCATCAGGATTCGCCACTTCAACGTACCCTTCTGTAATGATACGCTGTACGATCGTGTTATAATCCAGCATATTTGTTAATTCTTGTATGTTGTTTAGGCTTCTGCTGGTGACGCGCTCGAATATTTCTCCAACCAACGCTTCATTACTTAACCGTCCTTTTATCTGCTTAACAAATATATCAAGAAAACTTGAACTAAAATCTATATTGAATTTAAAATCTCTCATGGATTCCTCAAGTATGTCAAGCCATTCATTTTTTACCTGCAAATCAATATCTTGATCGTCAGCGACCTGATCAACTGATATCTTGAACACCTGATAACACATATTTTCTACATTATCCATAGGGTAATCATTTCTTCCATCTTCACCGCAGAAGAATCTGCTCCACTCTGATCTGTCGCATATTTTTGGACTATCATAATTTCTTCGTCTAGTATCATTATATATACTATCGAATGAACCTTTGGAATCATAATGCAGATACCATATCTTACCTTCTCCCTCTGGAGCACCTATATA
>USSH01000379.1 GCA_900557435.1 uncultured Coprococcus sp.
TGCTAAACAACATGACTCTTCTGCTGGTGATTGGACCTTTGCTCGAGGAAAAATACGGATCCAAGGATCTGCTCATCGTCACCATCACAACCGCACTGGTGACCGGGATCGTGCATTTTATATTTTTCCCTGGCACAGCACTACTCGGCGCCAGCGGAGTGGTATTCGCATATATTCTTCTGTCTTCTTTTGCATGTATAAAGGACGGATCCATTCCACTTACCTTCATACTTGTGGCAGTGCTTTATATCGGCGGACAGGTGGTTGACGGGGTGTTTATCAAAGACAACGTATCGAACCTCACCCACATTATAGGAGGTATCATCGGCGCGTTCTTCGGATACATCTCCAATGTCAGGAGATGATGCGGCTGACGGACGGATGACATACTCTCCGGGGGGCAAAAATTGGGCCTATATATATGTAATCACGCTCGACTTACCTCACTTTGCTTTGCTTATATATGCACGCGGCTCCCGCTCGCTATAAGGGCATTGCGAGCTCCGCCTTGGCAATAAGCAGCAAAGTTCAGGCGTCTTCGCTACCGATTACATATATAGAGACCCAATTTTTATATCCCTGGAGAGTCTGTCATCCTGATCTTGTTGGACATATACTTTTCAGATCATTCTCCTGACATATTTCGATGCAAAATATATGCTATATACCGCTCAATATTATAGCTATCGACTCTTACCTGTTTTTCTTTTATTCAGTTCCCCATATCTACAGATTCAGAATTTCCTCTGGTGCTTCTACTATGTTGTCGGCGCCGACAGCTTCGAATTCTTCCCTGCTGCCATAGCCGTAGAGAACTCCTATGGTCTGGAGACCGCAGGCTTTGCCGCCTTCTATGTCATAGCGTCTGTCGCCTATCATTGCAACCTGTCCGTCCTGGATCATTTCTTCTGTCAAATCATGATCTTTTTTAAGGCTTTCAAGTACCTGAGATATGATGTGCTTCTTGTCTGATCCTATTCCATCAGGATTGCTTCCAACTACAACATCAAAGTATTTTCTCACACCGAACTTCTCGAGGATACGGAGTGTCGGCTCCGTTGGTTTGCTGGTTGCCACCGATAGTATACAATCTCTTTCCTTGAGGGCACGCAGGGTGTCTGCCACTCCGTCGTACACCTCTGCCTCAAAGAGCCCTACCACGTTGTATCTCTCCCTGTACTTGGCCACCATCTCCTTTGCCCTTGCGTCTTCCATGTCGAATTCTCTCACAAAAGAATCATACAGGGACGGCCCTATAAAGCTTCTGAATACTCTGTATTCAGGATATGGAATCCCAGCCCAGTCCAGAGCGTATTTTATACAGTTGAATATTCCTTTCTCAGACTTGGTGATGGTTCCATCAAGATCAAATAATAAATATTTGTACATATACCGTCTTCCTCCTTGCGAAAATAATGGGTCAGGCACACCAAAAAGCGCTTACCGAAATGCCCCGCAAATTCTATGAATCTGTGGGGCATTTGTAGTATTTATATATTGAAACTACCCATGAATATTACATGATATCAACATCTGCTGAGTAATCCACACCATCAATCTTGAAACCAAACATGTTGTAGAAATCCTCCCAGTATCCATCGATATCTGCTATATCCTTGACATTGTCGTTGTTGACTGTATCCCAGTGCTCAGCAACCACTGCCTGAACATCCTCTCTCATCTCCCAGTCGTCCATACGGATAAAGCCGTTGTCATCCACCTGGCTGTCATCCAGGATCTTATCCATGAACAGTCTCTGCATCTGCTCTATGCATCCCTCGTGGAGTCCCTTCTCTTTCATAACTTTGTAGAGAAGTGTGATATACAGAGGTACGATAGGGATAGCTGCACTTGACTGTGTAACAAGAGCTTTGTTGATGGCTATCTTCGCCTTTATGTTAGGGAACTTCTCATTTATAATGTCTGCTGACTTGTACAGATCCTTCTTCGCCTGTCCGATAGAACCCTCAGCATAGATAGGGAATGTGATCTTTGGTCCTATGTATGAGTATGCAACTGTGATCACGTTGTCTGCCAGAACTCCTGCATCTGAGAGTGCCTGCATCCAGTCGATCCAGTCCTCACCACCCATAACCTTGATGGTGGCATTGATCTCGTCGTCATTCGCTGCTGTGATATGTGCGTCTGTGATAGTGTTGTCCTTGAGTACAAGTGTCTTGTTGGTGTACTCATCACCGACCGTCTTGAGTACTGATGTGTACTTTGTTCCATCTGGAGTTGTTCTTCTAGGGGCTGCCAGACTGTATACGATCATGTCGATCTTGCCCATGTCTGCCTTGATGGTCTCGATGACCTGCTCCTT
>USSH01000380.1 GCA_900557435.1 uncultured Coprococcus sp.
GGCGTAATTTCATAGCCAAGACCTAGTGGCAAACACATCTGAATTGAGTTATAATCCTGTTTTTGACAGTTGGGTATGTAAAAAAGGGAGAAAAGTGCCTGTTTAAGGGCATTTTTCTCCCTTTTAAAATTGTTGTATGGGAAGCTTCTTATGAAATTTTTTTGATTTTTTTATTGAGATCCTTGGGCTGATAGTATTCTTTGTCGAGATCCAACCTGAATGTATCGTTTAATGCATCACAGATCGCACTGCTTGTATATGTTGCCTGATAGTACAGATCATGGTTGTTCACCACATTCATATTTTTCAGGTTCTCTATTATCTCATTGGTGGTGAAGTGTCTGCCATTTCTATTGAGCTTGACCTCAATTATCCTTTGGATAAGAAGTGCAGTGTAGCATGTCATGAAGTGAGCGATTATTCTGTCGTCCCTTCTGTGATTTACTGGTCTTGCTTTGAAATTTGTCTTGAGGACTCTGAAGCAGTCTTCTATTCTATATCTCTGTGAGTTGATTCTGATGATTTCTTTAGCGTTATCTTCTGCATCAAGATTGGTAGCTACTGCATAGAATCCATCAAACATCTCTTCTTTTTTTATCTTCTCCTCATCGATATAGTATCTATCCTTATCATTTTTGTCTCTTTTTATAAATCTCTTCGGATCGTTGGGATTCTTTTTCAGATCATCAACCTTGTTGCTGCTTATCAGTCTTCTTGCACGCTCTATCTGTCTGTTTCTTACATATCTCTGATACTCCATGGCTTTTCTTGAGAATGTTACGATCACATACTGCTTCAGCTTTCCTTTGGACTTCTTCTCTTTTGTATTTCCGCAGGATGTTTCATATTCCTCGATAAATCCAAGATCTATGGCCTTATCGACAGGAATGACTTTATATACTACATCATCATAAAGCAATCTGTTTGATTCATCCATTCTGTCAAATTCACGCATCTCTTTCAGAGTCTTTGGCATATTATTTGATAATAATCTATAGCCGTCATCATTGAACACGGCTTTCTGAAGTGGGTTTGACAACTTCTTTATGGACTGGGTGACGATGAAGGCTCTGCTTCCAAAGGAGTTGAATCTTCTAATGTCCATCGATCCAAGACCGGCATCGGCACAGTATATAAGCCTTTTGTCTCTAAAGGATCTTATCATCTTTTTCTCAGTGGATGTGGCGCATAGCTGCTCGTTCTGATTCCCGGGATTGATGCACATGGAAAGAGGGATTCCCTGAGCATCGATGAACAATCCCATCTGCACGATAGGACTGGGCTGATGCTGCTTGGATATTCCATATTTTCTTAAAGCGGAAGATACCTCTCCGGTGACCTCATCCACATAATCATCATCGGCTGTTTCTATCTCGAAATAGTAGTTGGTACAGTCAAAGTAGCACACAGAGGTATCTCTTCTGATGATACTGTTGCTTGCCTCATAGAGGTGGGTGATATAGTCATCAAAGTGTCCTGCGAGAAGGCTCATGAATCTGAGCGATGATTCATAAAGATAATGTGGCTGTTCATAGTATGTATGAAGGTGATCATAAATGCCCAGCTTTGATCGTGGATCGAGAATTCTTGATATCGTGAGAAATCTGTTTATAAGATTCGCGTCATATTCTGCTTTTGTATTCTCCATGATTTCATCAAGAAACTTCTTTATTTTCAGGTCATTATAGATGGACTGGATAAAGAAATAGCCGATATTGAGATTCCTTGAATGTGCAACATGATCATCTGAAGAGGCAAGCTTCTTGGAAAAATCAATATTTACATCAAGTGATACTTTTCCGGCTTTATATTCCTCATTGTATTTTGCAACCTCCTGTTTTGCATATTCGAGAGGATCATCAGTGATTCTGAGCAGATCATTATGCCTGCCGATTTTCTTTATATTTCTAGTCGTGGTCTTTTTGCCGTTCCTTATTCCCTGCTGGATGAAATATGTAGGGTTTTTAGAACGTCTGTCATAGTAAAGTTTCATAGAAATCAGCTCCTATGACAATTATATCATATTATACAACACCATACAACAAATAAAAATCAAAAATTTGACAAAAAAATAACGTTGTAATCAACGTTTTTTTTAAATCAGAGGCTCTGCAACTGTCAAAGTACCGTCCCAGAATTTTCTGAACCAATCATATAGTCTATAGATGGATTTGTATAGATGGTATTGAGTTTAATGATTGTAGATGTTTCTCTAGAACTGATAATAAGAGAGTTATTACCTACTAAAGCTAAAGAGTAGCAGGTCTATCCTGTTGTGACCTTTTCTTCCTCTGGTTTCTTTTCTGACCAT
>USSH01000381.1 GCA_900557435.1 uncultured Coprococcus sp.
AAGGGAATTTGGTCTGGCTGTTGCCAAAAGGGATGTGCCTATGGCTGCGATAGAGGCATGAAGGCACTTTAAGGAGTAAAAAGGATGAGTCTGCAGAGACAGATATCATCATCAACAAGGAGGATAAATGAAATGAAGAAGAGAATCATAACTGTAGTAGGTAAGGATAGCGTGGGAATCACAGCCAAGGTATGTGTATATCTGGCAAACAACCAGATCAATATTCTGGATATATCACAGACTATAGTTGCAGGGTATTTCAACATGATGATGGTGGTTGACACTCAGGAGTCATCAAAATCAACAGAGCTCATCGCTTCAGAGCTTGGTCAGATTGGAGACGAGATCGGAGTTCAGATAAAGGTACAGCACGAGAAGATATTTGAGACAATGCACAGAATCTAATAATACACAGTCTGACAGACGGAAAAGAGGATATACATGATTAGCATAAATGAAGTAATTGAGACCAATAAGATGATCTCAGACATGAATCTGGATGTTCGTACCATCACAATGGGAATCAGTCTTTTGGATTGTGTAGGTACAGATGTGGACGATACATGTACAAAGATATATAACAAGATAACAACATATGCCAAGGATCTTGTGTCTACAGGTCAGGAGATATCAAGAAAATACGGCATTCCTATAGTAAACAAGCGAGTTTCTGTCACACCTATAGCCTTAGTTGGCGGTTCAGTTTGCAAGACAAGCAGCGATTTCGTCAAGATAGCAAAGGCTCTCGACAAGGCAGCAGACACTATAGGTGTCAATTTTATCGGTGGATATTCCGCACTTGTAAACAAGGGGATGACACCTGCGGACGAGCTTCTCATTCGTTCCATCCCAGAGGCACTTTCAACAACAGGAAAGGTCTGCAGTTCAATAAATGTAGGCTCAACCAAGACAGGTATTGATATGGATGCAGTAAAGCTTCTCGGTGAAATGATCAAGAAGACTGCAGAGCTCACAAAGGATGAGGACTCCATAGGATGTGCAAAGCTTGTTGTTTTCTGCAACGCTCCGGATGACAATCCATTTATGGCTGGAGCATTTCACGGCGTGACAGAGGGAGATTGTGTTATCAATGTAGGTGTCAGCGGTCCGGGAGTTGTAAAAAAGGCTCTCGAGAAGGTCAGAGGTGAGAACTTTGAAGTTCTCTGTGAGACTATCAAGAAAACAGCATTCAAGGTCACCCGTGTTGGACAGCTTGTTGCCAAGGAGGCATCCAAGATGCTTGGTGTACCATTCGGTATAGTTGACCTGTCACTTGCACCTACACCTGCGGTTGGTGACAGCGTGGGAGAGATCCTTGAGGAGATCGGTCTTGAGTATGCCGGAGCACCTGGAACAACAGCAGCACTTGCGCTTCTCAACGATCAGGTTAAGAAGGGCGGAGTTATGGCTTCATCATACGTCGGAGGACTCTCCGGTGCATTTATCCCTGTATCAGAGGATCAGAGAATGATTGATGCAGTTTCCGCAGGAGCATTAACGCTCGAGAAACTTGAGGCCATGACATGCGTATGTTCAGTAGGCCTTGATATGATAGCAATACCAGGTGACACATCACCTGCAACTATCTCAGGAATCATAGCTGACGAGATGGCTCTCGGTATGATAAACCAGAAGACTACAGCGGTCAGACTTATCCCTGTCATCGGAAAGGGTCTTGGGGATCAGGCCGAGTTTGGAGGACTTCTCGGATATGCACCTATCATGCCGGTAAACAGATTTGCATGTGATAAGTTTGTCAACAGAGGTGGACGTATTCCAGCCCCTATCCATAGTTTCAAAAACTAATACCGGATAACGTGGTATAGGACACAGCCCTGATATGCTATAGATATAGAGGATGCGCACGAAATACGGATATTCCGTGCGCATCTCTTTTGCTGTAATTGAATATTTCCATTTGGAAATATCAAATGATAAGATCACAAGAAATTTATTTAAGGATATTATTTTATGAGAAAATTAGCTTTACCCGATGAGATACTGATGAAAGTTGAAAAACCTGCAAGATATATAGGCGGTGAATACAACAGCGTTATCAAGGACAAGAATAAGATAGATGTTCGTTTTTGTATGTGCTTTCCTGATGTGTATGAGATTGGAATGTCACATCTCGGAATACAGATACTATATGATATGTTCAATCGAAGGGAAGATACATGGTGTGAGAGAGTGTACTCACCATGGCCGGATCTTGACGCCGAAATGAGAGAACATTCCATACCTCTGTTTGCCCTAGAGTCACAGGATCCCATAAAAGACTTTGATTTTCTGGGAATTACTCTACAATATG
>USSH01000382.1 GCA_900557435.1 uncultured Coprococcus sp.
TGAGGAGCAGATAAAGGACAGATACATGTTCCTTCAGAAGTTCAAGAAGGAGAGTAAGCAGTTCGGAGCACAGAGGAGAGCCAGCGAGGCGGCAGCAGTTTCTACAGCTATGCGCAATATGGCGATCAACGCCGGATATCAGGACGTGACGAGACTTACCCTGCGTATGGAAAGCCTTGTAGTTCAGGGCATGACAGAATATTTTCAGCCGCATGAGGTCGGAGAAGCGACCATATGGCTTGAGATGGAGGACGGCGGCAAATGCGCTGTCATCTGCGAGAAGAACGGCAAACAGTTAAAGTCCGTTCCGGCAAAGATCAAGAAGGATGAGTATGTATTGGCTCTGATGGATGCGAAGAAGCAGATGGCGGAGCAGTCAAGGCGTACAAAGGCGATGCTTGAGGATGCGATGGAGAGCCAGGAAGAATACACCTGGGCTGAGATCAGGGGCATGCTGGAGAATCCTGTTATACACGACATGGTGGCTGCGCTGGTGTTCAAGGTGGCGGAGCCGGATGGTGTGAAGAAAGAGCTTGATAATGCGGCTGACAGTATTATGTCAGGGGCAAATGAACTTGATGATAGCAAGAATGTTGTGCTGGGATTTGTTGCTGAGGATGGATTGAATATATTTGTGGCAACGTCTATTGGTGATGAATTTGATCAGCCATCGGGTGGGCAGAAATCAGCAGTTGGTGAAAATATACAGCCGGTAGATAATGCAGATATTGCGGATACGGTATCAAATTCAACGGAAAATAATAGCGCCGAAAAAACAGGCTTGAACCTTATGAATCTGTCAGATGACACAAAACTCACAGTAGCACATCCATTCCACATGTATACAGCTGGCAAATGGCACGATATACAGAAGTATGTATTTGACAACAAGATCGTCCAGCCGTTCAAGCAGGTGTTCAGAGAACTCTACGTGAAGACCGAAGAGGAAATGAACATGGAGCATTCTCTCAGATACGCGGGCAATCAGATCCAGCCGAAGAAGACACTCGGCTGCCTGAAGTCAAGACATTGGGTAGCAGACATAGAGGATGGGCTTCAGAAAGTGTACTACAAGGAGAATATAGTAGCACAGATCTACGCTCTTGCAGACTGGTTCTCACCTGCAGATATAGAATCACCGACGCTTGAATGGGTGGTATTTTCGGATAGAAAGACAGGAAAGGATATGAGGATCAAGGACATCCCGGACATCATATTCTCTGAGGTCATGAGGGATGTGGACATGGCTGTTTCCGTGGCACATGCAGGAGGCGTGGATCCTGAGACCTCACATTCAACTGTTGAGATGCGAAAGGCGATAGCAGAATTCACTATGCCGCTTTTCAGACTGACAAATGTCACATTTACAAAGAACCATGCAGTGATAGAGGGCAAGCGTGCCAATTACACAGTCCACCTTGGAAGCGGAGTGGTACATCAGGAGGCAGGACCTATGATAAATGTACTTCCGGTACATTCACAGAGACGAGGCAGAATATTCCTGCCATTTGTGGATGATGATCCAAAGACATCGGAGGTGCTCACGAAGATACTGTTCTTTGCCGAAGATAATAAGATCAAGGATCCGTATATACTGGGGCAGATCGAGGCGTAGTGTCGGCACAATGATAAGGTGATGGTTCAGAATGTATATTGTCAGTTGTTTACATGGTATGTATAGAGGTGGAATATAGTGACTGGAAAGAGTTTTATTTCAAAATTAAAGTCAAAACACAAGGGGAACGCAGAGATGTTCCCCTATGACGAGGCAAAGCACGAGGCTGTCATCAGATGTTCCATCTGCACCGGAGAACAGGTCGCCGGATTCAGGAGCAGAGAGGACGGCAGCTTTGTGGGTGTGATGGTGATACAGTCGGAGAAGGATCTTGAGGGGTTTAAGAGGCTTTACCGGGTGGATGATGTGAAGAAGATATATTAAATACAGTTGTAGGGATATTGACATATTGTTATTGTATAGCTGCCAGCCATATGATAAAATAAACATATCTGAGGGGAATTTGCGTGATTCGTCACGTACAATTGAATACTCGGCAAAACAAGAGAAATTTTGTGACGCAAAGCTATAGGGCCTAAGAGATTTTTACATCAGGGGAGACGATCAGACGGCAGCCAGTTGCATCTACACATGAGATATACATAATTATGTGGTATATAAGATATTTTTACGATATCAGTGTATAGATTTTTACAAAAGCGTCACTTTATGTGGCGCTTTTGTGCGTGTTATATTTTATAAGGAGGAGAGTGGGTTATGAAAAAAATTATTGCTTTAGTAATGACTTTTT
>USSH01000383.1 GCA_900557435.1 uncultured Coprococcus sp.
ATGCCGAAGGGTATTCTTCTTGTGGGTCCTCCGGGAACAGGTAAGACCATGCTTGCCAAGGCTGTAGCCGGAGAGGCGAATGTACCATTTTTCTCAATGTCCGGTTCAGAGTTCGTTGAGATGTTCGTAGGTATGGGTGCTTCAAAGGTAAGGGATTTGTTCCAGCAGGCAAAGGAAAAGGCTCCATGTATAGTGTTCATCGATGAGATAGATGCCATAGGTAAGAGGAGAGACGGGCAGATAGGCGGCAATGATGAGCGTGAGCAGACACTTAACCAGCTTCTCACCGAGATGGATGGATTCGAGGGCAACAATGGTGTCATCATCCTTGCAGCAACCAACAGACCGGATTCACTTGATCCTGCACTGCTCAGACCGGGAAGATTTGACAGACGAGTACCTGTGGAACTTCCGGATCTCAAGGGACGTGAGGATATACTTAAGGTTCACGCCAAGAAGGTCAAGATAGGAGACAATGTAGACTTCAATAAGATAGCCAGAATGGCATCAGGTGCATCAGGTGCCGAGCTTGCAAATATTGTAAATGAGGCGGCGCTCAGGGCTGTCAGAGCCGGCAGAGGCTTCGTGACACAGGCCGATATGGAAGAGAGCATAGAGGTCGTAATTGCAGGTTACCAGAGAAAGAATGCGATACTTACAGACAAGGAGAAGCTTGTCGTGTCATACCATGAGATCGGACATGCGCTTGTAGCTGCCAAGCAGACTGATTCAGCGCCTGTTCAGAAGATAACCATAGTTCCGAGAACATCAGGAGCTCTTGGTTACACCATGCAGGTGGATGAGGGTAATCACTATCTTATGACCAAGGAAGAGATTGAGAATAAGATCGCCACACTCACAGGCGGAAGAGCTGCAGAGGAGATAGTATTTGGATCTATTACAACCGGAGCATCCAACGATATAGAACAGGCAACAAAGCTTGCAAGAGCTATGATAACCAAATACGGAATGAGCAAAGAGTTTGATATGGTAGCCATGGAGGTAGAGACCAACAAATACCTTGGCGGGGATTCATCACTTTCGTGCTCGGCAGAGACGCAGACACTCATAGACAAGAAGGTTGTGGAGCTTATAAGAAAGCAGCATGAGAAGGCGGCAACCATTATCCTCGAGAACAGAGCGAAGCTTGATGAGCTTTCCAATTATCTGTATCAGAAGGAGACGATCACAGGCGAGGAGTTTATGAAGATATTGAATTCATGATTCTCTTAGATATGATTTCAGTTACCGGGTGCTGGCATTTTACAATTCCGCACCCGGTAACCATAAGATAGACTCGTACTGTATTCAGAATAGTAGTATTACGTCAATTCCTCGTGGTCAAGCTCCAACAGCTTGAAATGATTCTTTTTGAACTCTATAAGTCCCTCACTCTGCATGTTGGACAGCTCCTTTGACAGTGCAGTTCTGTCGACATTCAGGTAGTCGGCAAACTGTTCCCTGTTAAATGGGATATCGAACTCAGTTGTACCCAGGGAGCTGGCAAGTCCTGAGAGATAATAGCTCACACGTTCGCGTATCTTCTTTGGCTTTATATAGAAGATATGAAGTGAAAGAGTAAGACTTCTTCTCGATGAGAGCAGCAGAAGATTCTTCAGCATCTGCAGATGCCACGGATAACTGTTGTATTTGCCGGACATGATATCCTGTGCGTTGAGCAGGAATACGATAGTAGGCTCAGTGGCTCTTGCGTCGATCATGAGCTTGTGGCCTGACAGAGCGTATGTTTCACCGAACACCTTTCCCGGAAGAGCAGAACTCAGGATACTTTTGGAGCCCCAGTAGTCAACATTCTCAACGATCACCCGGCCTTTGATGACTATTCCAAGCTCCTCGGTTATCTCACCGGCTTTGAATATAGTGGAGTTGTATCTGTAATAGTGTTCACGCAGGATCCCGAGATCCATCATGGTTTTGATATCGGCTTCCGAGATTCCTTTAAAAGCCATCATGTTGAGTACTTCAGACAATTGATATTGAGGGATTTTCAGTTTCATACATAACCTCCATCTTATTATTTATTTCTATGCAGAGCAGCAGTCTGCAGCGCAGTATATCATAGTTACAAAGTTGCCATGGCGCAGGGGCGTTATCAGGCCGTAAGCTATAAGATATACATTTTTTCGAAACACAGTATATTGTATATGTGTAATAAATTATCCTATGTCAGTACACAATATATATTATTCATATATTTTCTCAAATTTTTTCAAAAAAAGTTGTTTAAATCTTTATTACGTGGTTATAACAACCGAATTTATGGGTAAAGTATAATATACTTA
>USSH01000384.1 GCA_900557435.1 uncultured Coprococcus sp.
TACGCTCGCTTATCGAGATGTTTCTGCAGAAACATCATTCCAAAGAAGCCTCCTGCAAGCATAGCGACAGCACCTACTATACACAGTGGTATCAGAACTTTCTTTTTCATCCTCTGTCCTCCTCTTTCATTAAGGTATTATTTACACCATCAACTCTGAAATTACAAAATTAAACCTACTAAGATCAGTATTTTATCAACTCGCAGTCATTCCAGAACTCCGTTACAACCTTGTCACATTCATCCTTGTGCTCCTGTCCATATTCAAAGTATACCTCAAGCACCACGTCTGCACCTTCACCCAGGACCATATATTTGTCATAATATATTCTTCCAGAATCCAGATAACCGGAATTTACACAGTACCCACCTATGCTACTACGATCGCTGTATGTGACATTTCCAAGCTTACTCTGCTCGTACATGTCATCAAGGAAGGTACTTGCAGCAACATATGGAAGTGCGCCCAGTCCGGTCTCCCATATCTTGACTGTCATATCAAGTTTTTCATCTTCATACATGTATATATCACCATTTGCAGCAGTCTGATCCACCGAGGAAAAGTCAAATGGCAAATACCACACATTTCCACGACTAGATGCATATCTCTTCTTTCCTTCAGTGCTATTGTCTGCGCTATCAGTGCTTCTTTTTTCAATATATTCCTGGAACGGTATCAGGTTTGGGACTTCGCGCCTATCGGCTTCACAATAACTTATAAACTTATCATAACTATCCTTTGTTGTTCCATCTGGATCACTGTTAGGTCTGTTATAATCCATATAGTAATATTCCAGTTCACCTGTTCTATCAGAAAGATCAGTGAATACGCTGTCCAATCTTTTCAAGCCACCATCTATCTTCCACTTATCAACAAAATGATACGATGCTCCTCCTGATTTAGCAGTATAAAAATAATCACCACAGTAAAACAATGCACATCTCATCCAACTATCTAACACCATCTTCGGTTCTCCATTTACCAAAGTGAATACATCATACACCTGCGTGGATCCTAACTCGGCAAATATCATTTCATATGTACCATCTCCGTCCAAATCAGTTATCGTATACCCTGCATTCGAGAAGCCATTTATCATTAAGAAGTAATTGTATCCACGACTTGTATCATCTCCATAAGGATAATCAAATTCAATATTTCCTTCAAATACCCCTTCATCATTAACACACGTATCCCTTTTCACAAAGTAGGCATCTATCACTTCTCCATAAACCTTTTCAGCATATTCTCTTTCAGGATCATCACTGCTATTATCAGATGTATAAGTTTCTTCAGTTGCCGCCTCTGTACTTTCTGTTTCCACTTTGTCATCAGCACCATCTATAAGCTTATTTTTCTTGTTACCAGTTAATATCGGGTATGCTTTGTATTTGTCATCGGAGAGATCTTCAATATTGTCATTTTTCCCATACTTTTTGGTTGCATTTGCTAGTGCTGAATTCACTGTACTTCCTTTGTTTAGCATATCCCCAATAACATACCTAGTTATATCTGTTGCATATTGCCCGTTCACAGAATTTCTAAATCCAAGAACTGCATCCGCCCCCAGATAATCTACAAACACATCAGCAAAGGAAGTAACAATATCTTCGTCGTTACAATCACAGCCATAGAACATGCACGCCTCACTAATAACCGTCGAACCCTTCAAGGAGCCTTTCGAATAGTTTCTTTTGAAAAATGATGGAAAAACAAGATATGAACCTTTGCCATTTTTTCCGCCATCGCCATAATATCTCACAACGTTAAGCCTTATAAGATCCTTCCAGTATTTAAACCGTCCGCCATCTGCATCCACAGTCAAAGCTTTCTTGCCAAAGAAATCCGAACCATGAAATGCCAGAATATATACATCTCTATTTTTTAGTTTTTTAAGTTTTTCCAATGTGTAACCATAATCTTTATAATACTTTGACGAATTTTCTGGCCAATCTGCATCCATGTCATCAAAGAACACCTTACATTCGTCCTGCATAGAAAAACAAAGCTGTACCTTCACCTCGCCATCGCTCGTCAGGCTGTCAAATCCTTTTTGGGCATTTACATTTGACAGAGGGGCATCAACTATTGCCTGACTACATGTATATCCGCCTGAAAATGTCTGATCATCATACTCTTTAAGCGCAATGCATCCAAGTACTCCACTCTTGTATGTAAATCCATACATTTTCTCAGTCTCATCAAATCTTATGTCTGATATCTGACCATCATCCTGAAGATCCTCAAGAACCGAATCCATCTTTTTCTTTCTCTCATCTACATCC
>USSH01000385.1 GCA_900557435.1 uncultured Coprococcus sp.
TCACGGAATGGTGAGAACTCCAAAGGATATAGCAAGCCTCTCCAAAGAACAAAAAAAGGCATTTTTACAGCTATTCAGAAATCTGGACAATGATTTTGCACATTTGAAAGCATTCACCAAGTACGATGAATCTATGTTGGATGGCTATGACTTCTCAGAAGAACAATACGAAGACTTCGCTGCGATGTACAAAAATGTTGTAGAGGAACTCAAGAAAGATAAACCTGATAATACTGATGACGAGCCTGAAGCTGCAACTGACTATGACCTGAAAGCTTACAGTAAGCTGCGCATTGATTTTGAATACATCATCGAACTGCTTCAGGGAATTGTTGAAACATTAAACCAGGATGACAACAACTTTGAGAAATCGAATTTTGAATATCAGATAAAGGAGCTTCGCGCAATAATGTCTGAATTCACGGAAGAAAATCCGCGCCTTGGAGAGCTGATCAATCAGGTTATTGATGAGATTGAACAGGATAAGAACAAATATATCGGACAGGACATTTTTGTAATCATAAATGAGATGAGAACCAATGCCATAAACAAAGAAGTAGCCAAATTCGCTTCAAAGTGGTACCTGGATCCCGAAGATGTCAAGTATGAAGCATACAAATACCGTGATGGTGTTATTGCAAATGAAAACAATCTGAAGGAGAACGCAGATTATGCCCGATATAAAGCAGATACAGAGGATGCCCTTCCTAAGTTCAAGTTCCGAAAGCTTATGATAGACGACTTTAAGAACGACCTTATGGAGAACATACTTCCTTTGATATGGTAATTGTGAATATAAGGCTCTGATCTTAATTTATATTATTGTGTACATGCTTTCATGTATCTTATTTATGGGCTGCCATTTTACCGGCAGCCCATTATCTTATATCGGCGTACACGTATATTTATTTTACTATTCTTTTATACTTTTTGTTATGTATCAGTTCAGAATCAATTCAGATTGGACAGTGATCTCATGATTATATCCACATCCTTGCTCTCAAGTTCCTGTATGATATGCAAATACGTCTTCTGTGTCGTAGTCATACTCGCATGTCCCAGTCTTCTTGCCACACTTGCGATCGAGACTCCCGCAAACAAAAGAAGTGACGCATGTGTATGTCGTAACCCATGAACAGATATCACAGGAATACCTGCATTTTTACAATGTCTTTCAAGGATGCCATTTACCGTGGAATTATACACTGTTCCTTCCACAAATATCGGCTCATCCTCAGGCAGATTTTTGACAAGCCTGGCAAATTGCATTACAGTCAACCAATCCATCTGTATCTTTCGCACGGAAGATTTGTTCTTCGTAGGCAGGAATCCTCCATTTCCCTTATAATCCCAAGTCTTTGATATGGATAGAGTCTGGTGGGAAAAATCAAAATCTTTTGGAGTGAGTGCCAGTGCCTCAGAAAACCGCATCCCTGTCTTTGACACAAGCAATAAAAACCAATCCCATGTAACCTTGTCTTCAAGTTCCAAATCTTCGATCAGCTTGTGGAGTTCAAATTGATTGAGATACTTTGGTTTCTTATCGCGAGGTTTCTTTCCCTTTATTATTGCCTTCCTGGTTGGATCTCTGGATATAAGCCCTTCATCCACCGCATCAAGTATTGCACACTTGACATGGTGATGAAAATCTAAGGTTGTCTGATGCTCATGCTCCTCCGCATAGTCATTCAGCAGCTTCTGATATGATATTCGATCCAAATCTTCCAGCAACATATCTGGTACAAGTTTTACAAGCCACTGATGCGCCATCTTGTATTTTTTCATCGTCACCGGTCTTATTGCACCTTCTTTGTACACGGTTATCCACTGCTCATAATAATTGCAGAACAAAACCTGCCTTTTTACTGTCGTTGTATTCATTTGTAAGTCCTCCTTCGTCTATGAAAATGTGCACGCCGATGAAGGGTGATAAGGTTGTCTATCTCTCTAAAATATGTGCCAATTCTACTCTGTTCCTCATAGTTTCTTGGAAAATAAAATGTCATTTTATCAAACATATACCCTGTAATCTGGTTAATTGTCGCCCCTAAATTTCTCTTGATTTCCATATCAAAAGCAGGCGTATCAAGTAAGGCATTTATAAACTCTGCTTGTTCTGTTCTAATACCTGTCATAAACGCACCTATGACTGTATTATCCATTTTTTCCTTTATTTGTGCGTGTTTTCCAATCAACGCTCTTGATCCATTACGGACTACAACAATGATATCTCCAC
>USSH01000386.1 GCA_900557435.1 uncultured Coprococcus sp.
ATTGTGGGTGTTATTAGCAAAAAGGAGCTGACAGCCATGCCGAGGATAAACGAAGGAAGAAAAAAATTTATAGTTTTTATCCTGATAATCACTCTCTCCTTTTTGTGCGTATGCTCACATTCCGACCATTCTTGCAGTGTCCATACCGGTCATACTGCAAATGCTGAGAGCACTCAGCTTTCAGAAAACCATGCCGAGTCATCCCTTGAAAGCGGGGACATAAAGACACCCGATGCAAATCGGATCATAGAAACAAATATAGTCTACAATGTAAGAACCGGCGAACAGCTTACCAGGAGCAGACAAAATGTCAAAGGCTTTGAAGAGCTTCTTGACTGTGCCGATGTACATTCCCTCATGCAGACAACATTCATGTCTGCTTATATCCCAGTTTTAATTATCAGAGGGGAACTAACCCCCAGATATATGATAGTTGTGTATCTTCACCTATGTGACGGGAAGAAGTCTGTCCTTTTATCTCATGTATAAATTTGTCTGACAAACATACCACAGGCATTTGCAGCATATGCCTGAATATTGAAATCAAATTGAGATTAGTTCTAGATTAGTTTGAGATCAGTTTGAGATAGAAAGGAAGATTATTATGTTATTAACATTAAAAGTATTTGGTATCGGAGCTGTGATATCTTATGGTATCGCTGTGCTCATGAAGGTTACTATGGCGTGCATAAGTGCCATGACAAAAGAGAAGGAGGTGCAGAAACAATGAATATTCTTGACCTCTTTCAGGGTATTGCGACTATGTTCGAGCAGTCGCCTCAGATAGTCATCGCCCGTATCGCACTCATTTTACTTGGATTTTTACTTGTGTATCTGGGAATAAAGGGAACACTAGAGCCGCTTATCATGGTCCCGATGGGACTTGGAATGTCGGCGGTAAATGCCGGTGTCCTGTTCCTTGAAAATAACCAGACAGGAAATCTGATCATCAATCCCCTGCTTTCATCCACCGATGATCTGATGAAATATATGCAGATAGACTTTCTGCAGCCAATATACACACTCACATTCAGCAACGGACTCATAGCCTGTCTTGTGTTCATGGGGATTGGAACGATGTGCGATATCGGGTATGTGCTTGAAAGACCATTCATCAGTATGACCATCGCTCTCTTTGCAGAGGCTGGCACCATACTTACATACCCTATCGCCAGAGCAATGGGCCTTGATGCCGGTTCTTCAGCCGCAGTCTCCATCATCGGCGGCGCGGACGGACCTATGGTTTTATTTGCATCACTCAAGCTGGCGCCGGAGCTGTTTGTTCCTATATCTATAGTGGCTTATCTCTACCTCAGCCTTACCTACGGCGGCTACCCGTACCTCATCAAGCTGCTCATACCGAAGAGCGTGAGGGGCAAAGCCATCGTCAGGGAACAGAGAAAAAGCAAGATCACATCCAAACAGAAGCTCGTATTTGCAATCATCACAAATGCCATCCTGTGTCTGCTCTTCCCTGTTGCCGCGCCACTATTCCTGAGTTTCTTCATCGGTATCGTCATCAGGGAGACCGGCATAGCTGTATATGTCAAGCTGGTCGGTGAAGAGTTCCTGTACTTTGCGACATTCTTCCTCGGTCTGATGCTTGGCGTTCTCTGCGATGCCAGCACCCTCCTGAATGAACAGGTGCTCAAGCTCCTGATCCTTGGAATGCTCGCGCTTCTCCTCTCAGGAATCGGCGGAATAGTCGGAGGCTACATCGTATACCTGTTCAAACGTGGAAACTTCAACCCTACTGTCGGTATTGCCGGAGTGTCATGCGTACCTTCAACCGCAAAGGTCGCCCAGAAAGCGGCGTCAAAGGCTGACCCTTCAGCATTTATTCTCGACTACGCCTTGGGCGCAAATATCTGCGGAGTTATAACGACTGCGATACTTACGGGAATTTATATAACGCTTTTGAGTTAGCTCCATTATTTTTTTAGTATACATAGGGGACGGAGGGGACAGGTACCTCCGTCCCCTCTCTGTCATAGGCACCTATGAATCTATATCTGACTCTTTTTACAAAATGATTTCATTAATTATACTTAAGATATGGTGTATTCAGAATGAAGAATCTCTAAATCAATTAACTTTTTGTATACCCCTCGCGCATTTCTTGGCACATAAAAATATAGGGAAAGTAAAACTTTTGAAAATAGTCTTCAGTTTATACATTATTCACCCGTTAACTTTTTGGAGTGCGCGGGCAGAATTTTCCGCTTTTTTCA
>USSH01000387.1 GCA_900557435.1 uncultured Coprococcus sp.
GCAATACCGTGTGGGTTCAAGTCCCATCTTCCGCATTTTTTTATACCAAAAGTTAATTTTAATATTTTAGGAGGTATGTGCGGCGATGGCAGAGAAAAAGAATGTAGTTACCTATTCAGGTCTCAAAAAGATTGAGGAAGAACTTCAGGATCTGAAAGTAAATAAGCGTAGAGAGATTGCAGCCAAGATCAAAGAGGCAAGAGAGCAGGGAGATCTGTCAGAGAATGCAGAGTACGATGCAGCCAAGGATGAGCAGAGAGACATCGAGGCGAGGATCGAACAGCTCGAGACCATGCTTAAGAATATTGAGGTCGTAGACGAGGACGAGGTTGATACTGGAGTTGTTGGTATCGGTTGTAAGGTAGTCGTATACGATTACGAGTTTGATGAGGAAGTTGAGTATGATATCGTTGGTTCATCACAGGCAGATATCATGAACAACAAGATATCAGATGAGTCACCAGTTGGAATGGCACTCAAGGGTGCAAAGGTCGGTGAGGAAGTTCTGGTGGATGCACCAGACGGAGAATTTAAGTACAGAGTACTTGATATTAAGAGACAGGAGCTGTAAGAGAAGATGGCAGAGCAGAACAACAAGGGAAATGAGCAGGATCTTAATAAGCTGAAGATGGTTCGCCGTGAGAAACTGGCAGATCTTCAGGCTGCAGGCAAGGATCCATTTGTTATAACTAAGTATGATGTGCAGCAGCACAGTATAGAAGTAAAGGACATGTACACAGCACATGAGGCTGAGCTCCTTGCGGGAAGACAGGAACCTTCAGTAGAAGGTCTTGACGAGGCAGAGAAGAGAGAAGTCATCAACAACGATTACAACGAGAGAAGAGCTATCATGGACGCTTCACCTATCAATGTGAGCATTGCGGGACGTATGATGTTCAAGCGTGTCATGGGTAAGGCTTCTTTCTGTAATATTCAGGACCTCAAGGGCAACATACAGGTATATGTTGCCAGAGATCAGATCGGCGAGGAGTCATATGCTGATTTTAAGAAGTCAGATATAGGTGACATATATGGTGTAAAAGGATATGCTTTCAGAACAAAGACGGGCGAGATATCCATACATGCTGAAGAGATAACACTTCTGTCCAAGTCACTTCAGATGCTCCCGGAGAAGTTCCATGGACTGACAGATACAGATATGAGATATCGTCAGAGATACGTGGATCTGATCATGAATCAGGACAGTAAGGAAGTATTTATCAAGAGATCACAGATATTAAAGGAGATCCGTAATTTCCTGGCTGGACGTGATTTCATGGAAGTTGAGACCCCTATGCTTGTATCCAATGCCGGTGGTGCTGCAGCAAGACCATTTGAGACACATTACAATGCGCTCGATGAGGATGTAAAGCTTCGTATATCATTGGAGCTCTATCTCAAGAGACTTATCGTCGGTGGTCTTGAGAGAGTATATGAGATCGGCAGAGTGTTCCGTAACGAGGGCGTTGACACACGTCACAACCCTGAGTTCACTCTCATGGAGTTATATCAGGCATATACAGATTACTATGGTATGATGGAGCTGACAGAGTCCATGTTCCGTTACCTCGCAGAAAAGGTATGTGGAAGCACCAAGATTTCATATAATGGAATAGAGATCGACTTTGGCAAGCCATTTGAGCGTCTGACTATGGTCGATGCAATAAAGAAGTATACAGGTGTTGATTTTGATCAGGTCGCTGATGATGCTGAGGCAAAGAAGATCGCTGACGAGCATCATGTAGAGTACGAGGAGCGTCATAAGAAGGGTGACATCGTGAACCTGTTCTTTGAGGAATTCTGTGAAGAGAACCTGATCCAGCCTACATTTATCATGGATCACCCGATAGAGATCTCACCACTTACAAAGAAGAAGCCTTCAGACCCTACAAAGGTTGAGCGTTTCGAGCTTTTCATCAACACATGGGAGATGTGTAACGCTTACTCAGAGCTGAATGATCCTATCGATCAGCGTGAGAGATTTGCCGCTCAGGATGCAAATGCGGCAGCCGGTGATGATGAGGCTGAGCACACAGATGAGGATTTCCTCAATGCACTTGAAATCGGTATGCCACCGACAGGCGGTATCGGTTATGGTATAGACAGACTGGTAATGCTCCTCACAGATTCACAGGCGATCAGGGATGTTCTTCTGTTCCCGACGATGAAGTCCTTAGATGGTGTAAATAAGAAAAATGATGTAAATAATACAGCTTCTG
>USSH01000388.1 GCA_900557435.1 uncultured Coprococcus sp.
CGCACAGGACTTAAAATCCTGCGGGACTAATCTCCCGTACCGGTTCGATTCCGGTCGCCGGCATTAAATTAAAAGCCTGAAACCTAAGGAAAATCAATGGTTTCAGGCTTTTTTCATGTCCGAAAATAAGGCTTAGAGGCAATTTAGGGGCAGAATCATGAAATGAGTGAAATTCTATCCATTTGTTTATTATCATTTTCAATAACCTGCTGAGTGACATGGATGTAAATTTCTCTTGTCACATTGCTACGGTTGTGACCAAGACGGCGGGCAATCTGTTCAGGTGTCATGCCTGCGGCAGCAAGAAGAGATGGTCAAAATGGGTAGAATATAAAAATTATTGACTTATAATAATTTTAGTACGGCTGGATTTGCATGTGCGGTGTATGAGGAGTTGGTGCTCTGTCTGGTTGTATGTATAGGTGCAGTTCTGACAGATTCGATGTTGTTATGGGGGATATGGCTGGGAGGACTCGTTGGATGCACACTTCATTTTGTTATACACATAGGACAATCAATTGTGGTGAGACAGTATATCCCGGCGGTTGCCACAAGTGTGTTGTGTATGCCTGTAAGTGTGTGGCTTATATATATAAGTACTCCAGAAATACTGGATAAAATATCAGTTAAAATATCTCATATGTTCGGCAGGGAATCTGGATGGTCTGTGCTGGGGAGTTTGGTGAGTGCGGATAAGGTGCTTCTTGGTGTGCTGGTTGTAGTAGGAGTCGTGATCGTGACAGTCAATGTGAAACTTGCCCAGCGGATGATAGGATGGTTTACAGATTTTACAGAAAATTCGATCAGAAATTATGAGGACGTGAAAAAATAAGGATATGAGAAAATAAGGACATGAAAAAATAAGAACATGAAAATATACGAGCATGAAAGAAAAAACAGTTGCTTAATTATGGTAAGTTAAAGACTGCTATTCATAACATAATAAGGTGAATTTCATTAAAAAAATTAAAAACAAATGTCTGTGAGTATAAGTATTGACCATTTGGCGTAGTGGTGCTAGTATGTGAGCCATCAGGAACCAAAAGTTTTATCTGTTTTCCTTAATACCAAAACAGATAGCTATTTGGTTCCTTTTTTGTTTATACCGCGGAAAATAAAAATATTATATTGAGATACAATATGAGACAAAGGAGTCTTTCCAAGAGTTGGTGTGTGACTGTGATTTCAGCGACATGTCAATGTGGGAAGGCTCCTTTTTCACAGTTTGGGCAGATGGCAAATTCATATTTATATGGCAGACAGGAGGCAGATACAATGAAGAAATATGATCTGATAATCAAGAATGCACAGATACACACAATGGATGATGAGCGAAAGGTATTTGAAAAGGGCGTTGTAGGAATAGAGGGAGAGAAGATAACACTCATGAAGGAGATGAGTGAACTCACGGCGGAGGAACTTCAGGAGTGTGAGAGCGCTGATAAGGTGATAGATGCCGAGGGCAAGGTCGTATTTCCGGGATTCATAGATACGCATATCCATATATTCCAGTCTTTCCTTAAGGGACTTGGAGCTGATCACAGATTGATCGAGTGGTTGAATCTTTCAGCGCTTCCGTATGGACAGTACATGACACCACATCAGCATGAGCTGGCTGCACAGCTTGCGTGTATGGAGGCGATAAAGAGTGGCTGCACGACAATGAGTGAGTTTTTCTATACAAATCAGGATCCTGAACTTGCTCATTCCTGTATAGACGGAATGGTTTCAACAGGTATCCGTAGTGTATTTATCAGAACATTTCAGGATACTGGTGAGGAATATGGAATGCCAAAGTGCTTTCTTGAGCCGGCAGGTAAGGCAATGAAAGAAGTCGATGCTTTGAAGAAGGCTTATAAAGAAAATGATATGCTTTCGATCTGGACAGGCCCGGATGTTACATGGTCGACCACAAAGGAAGGCTACCAGGAGATGCTTGAGTATTGTCTCAGCGAGAACGTGAGATATTCAATGCATATTAAGGAGACCGAGGTCGACAATGAGATGTGTGGAAGATATTACGGCAAGGATATAGTAGACTTGCTTGAGGAGATAGGTTTCCTGACAGACAAATTCCTGGCAGTCCACTGCGTAAACCTCACACCTCATGACATAGAGAGATTTGCAAAATATGGAGTGTCAATAAGTCACAATCCTGCACCTAACCTTTATCTTGGTTCAGGAATACCACCTATTCCTGAAAGCCTTGCTACAGGGGT
>USSH01000389.1 GCA_900557435.1 uncultured Coprococcus sp.
AGGGGTTCGATTCCCCTACGAACTGCTAAAAGCTGAAATCATTATGATTTCAGCTTTTTTTGTGTTGCGCGCCATGGGCGCGCTATCCAGAGCAAACCCAAACAAAAGAAGTGCATGCCCTTTAAATGTAAAATCTATGTAAAAGGGGTCTGACCCCATATGCAAACCCCATATGCCAGACCCCTTTGTTTGGCGGACAGAGATCACATAGAATTCTACACATTCTCCGCAATCTTGGTAACGCCCACATATATCTGGGAAATCTTATACCACGTTTTGTAATCCGTGACACCTGTTGCCGGAAGATTGAATATCTGTTGGAAGTTCTTCACGGCATCTGCGGTGTGCTGACCGTATACTCCATCTACAGCTATGGAGCCAATAGCAGGATAGTTCAGTGCTATTCGGGCAAGCTGCCGCTGAAGCTGGGAGACTTTGCTGCCGCTGGATCCCAGCGTGAGATCATGGCCGGGGTATGATGAAGGAATCCCTGATATCGTCTCGGAAGAGTTGATGTAAAGATTATCCCCGTAGTAGTAGCGAAGAATTTGGATGGCGGAGAGTCCGTCATCAGCCAGCGATTTTGAACCCCATTGGGTCATCCAGCCGGGACAGGACACACGCTTTCCGTCGCAGTACTGGGTGAAGAGAGGCTGGGTAACATTTGGCTTTGACAGATAATTTGCGAACATTTCATCCACAATCTGGGATATATTTTCAAATATAGTTGCGTTGTATACCCATTTCTGGTCAAATGCAGTGTTGCTTGTGATGGTGAAATCGTAGCCTTTACCTCTGTACCATTCGGTGTAGACACGGTTTAAAGTAAAAGACTGTATGGCGAGAACATTTGCGCGTATGGCAGCTTCGGGCCAGGTGGAGTATATCTCATTGCAGGCTACATTCTTTATGTAGTCTTTATATGGAACATAATAATCCTGCGCGGTTGAGTCTGTGGGAGCTCCGTCATGCACCACAATGGTCTCGGGGATGACAACACGGCTTAACACTATGTTGCCGGATGGGTTTACGGGCTTTATCATATCTTCGGCTATCTTAGGCGGGTATTGTTCCCATAGGGTGTGCGCGTCGAGAACTGTAGGGGCGGCAGCACTTCCATCTTCGGGAGTGAGTTCGATGTTCTGGATTCCGGTTTCACCTGAGAAGATCTGCACACCGGATACGAAGCGTTCGTTGTAGCCGGGAGCATTTACCAGAATATTGTACTCAGAATATGGCTGCGTATCACCGGGCTCAAGACTGTAGGAGACATCCGGGGCGGGAAGTTCTTCATCTATAGCGATACCATTTTCATCGGTGACGAATTCTTCCGAGACCGAGTCCGGGATACCGGTGGGACTGATATATATCGACGCACCCTGTACTGGAAAGAAATTATTGTTCGTAATCTGAATTTTTAGTGAACCTACGTTATTTGTAATTGCCATTTTCTGTTTCCTCATTTATAATTCTAATCGTAACTGCCATATGTAAGAGTTATCGCAGTTATTTCACTACAGTATATGCAGGTTATGTTGAGATATTCGGAAGGAGAAAGAAATATGGCATATTTTCCAATGTACATAAATCTTGAGAATAAGAAAGTTATAGTTATAGGCGGAGGCAAGGCTGCACTCAGAAAGATCAATTCACTTCTTTATTTTGGCGCAAAGATTGCGGTCATAGCTCCTAAGATATGTGATGATATAAAGGACATAAAGGGTATAAATGTTCATGAGAGCAATGTAGCTCTTGATATACTTCAGAATGCGGATATAGTTGTCGCTGCGACAAGACGTCCGGAGATTAATGCAAAGATAGGCAAGTATTGTAACGACAACGGTATCATGGTAAATGTGGCGGATAACAAGGAACTGTCCAGTTTCCTGTTCCCGGGTGTCATAGTGCGCGGTGATCTGGTGGTTGGAGTTACGACAGGAGGAAACAGCCAGGCTGTATCTAAGCAGATCAGGAATATGATAGACAGGATGATTCCGGAGGAGTATGAGGTATTGACCAGAAAGATGGGAGCATATACAGAACTTGCGAATGTCAATATAAAGTCACCTGCACTCAGAGAGGAAGCTCTTGATGAACTTATGGAGGAAGAACCGGCAAAAGCGATCGAACCGGAATATATTGAGATCAAAGCTCATGAAAGAAAGCGGAAAAAGAAGCCGGATCTGAACGAACAGTTCCGTGATATCCCTGTCCGTC
>USSH01000390.1 GCA_900557435.1 uncultured Coprococcus sp.
ACCTGGCCGTTCATCTGGCCCATCGGTGGCATCGGTGGTACCTGACCATTCATTCTTGCATTATTCCTTATAACTCCAAGTCGGTTGACCTTCGGCGAATCACCGCCCCTCAGAATATGGCTGTTGCCGGTAGGCATATCAGTCATATTGGCTACCGGTGTTCCCTTCTTCAGTTCAGAAGGTCTTATACCTATATCAAGCAGCATGGCTGCCACTTCATTCTTCATATCTGATACCGAGAATGTCCCCGGCATATTGGCGTAATTTATAAGTCGTGCAACATAGTTGTCAGTGTCTGCCTCTGAATATCTGGCATCGACTATTATGGACTTTATGAGATCCCTCACTTCGTTCAGATCCGTAAATTCCTTGTCAACAGGAGCCACAACGAATCTCACCTCATAGTTCTCAGGTGACACAAATACATGCTGAACATCCTTTGCCACATAACTCAGAGATACCATACCCTTGCCAAATGCCTCAAGTCCATCGAGCACATTGTAGATGATCATAAGCATCTGCTTCTTGTCCATCTCCTGCCTCATGATCTCTGGAAGAGTCTTAACCCCAGATATCTCGTACTCAAACATTCTGCTTCCGCCATTCTCCTGCATATCACATGGGATCATCTGACATATGGCTCCACTCCTGCTCATGTCATATACCTTGGCATCAACCACGTCATTCACATCAAGTGCATAGCTTATTCTGTATCTGTCTCCACCTGGAATAACACTTATCTTATCCTTATTCATCTAAAAATTTACCCCCTTTAGTAAACACCAAAAGCAGGTATTGCTACCTGCTCTTATCCCACATATGTGGGCTGTGTATATTATCCTAATTTGAAAATGAAATCTTCCCCGCCTATACTTATCATCGCATCATTGTTTAGCTTCTTTTCTTCGTTCTCATCAAGGCGTGTTCCATTCAGGTATGTACCATTGGTCGCCTTATTATCCTTGAGATAACATCCGTCCTCTCTCTGATAAATGATGATATGTACTTTGCTTATGGCTCCATTGCCACCTACATGATAGTCAACGCCACGTCCTGCCTTGCCTACCTTGAACACAGCCTTGTTCACCATAACTCTCTCTCCGGTATTCACGCGGACAATATATGGCATAGCCTTCGGTACACCGCTAGGTGATGCCGGTCTCTCAGGCTCTGTATCCTTCACTACGTTCATGCCGCCTGTGAGCTCAACTGTACTTCCTGTTCCAGTCTTCTCCGGCTCAGCATTCTTAGATGTAACCGGCTCCATATTCGTCTCCGGTTCAGCGCTCTGATCATCCGCAAACTGTGGTGCTATGATCTGCTCTGTTGGATTATCCGTCTGAACTTCCTCTGCTTCCACAACTGCCTTCTGTATGATCTTCGCCCTGTTGATCTTGATATTCTTGATAACAGGCGGATTGTCTATAAGCTCATCCGGTGATATAAGCTGAGGCTTCTGCTCCTCCTTCTTGTCAAGTTCAACCTCTGTAACTCCATCCGCTGCCCTGGCAACCTCAGTCAGACCGGATTCACTATGCGGAGCCATATCTGAAGTCAGAGCCTCCGTATAGCCCTCATCATCCTGTGTCTCATCGATGGCATTGTCAGCCTCCAGCTCCTCAAAGACGCTGTCGTCAAACACCGACATATCTATACCTGATGACGGCTTTGGCTCATCGTTCTTCTCTCCATCATCCAGATCAAGATCCTTGAATATATCACTTACTTCTGATGATTCCTCAAACTCATCTGAAACATCCTGATCATCCCCATCGTCATCGCCTCCAAATGATACATCCTCATACTCAGGAAGATCATCCAGGCTTGTGTCAGATGCTGTATCCACTGTAGACTGCGAAACTGACATGTCAGATCCTATGTCAACGAAATTCTCCTCAACCCGCATTCCTGCAGACTCCATCAGCTCGGTAAGCTGTGAATAGAAGTTTCTCACTGTAAACTTATCAGCATTCAACAGATTCAGAAGCTTTGCTACGTAATTGCAATCCTCGTTATCATCATATATAACACTTGTCAGAAGATCCTTTGCAAACATTCTGAATTCAGCATTGATATTGGCCTCTGATTCAATAGGAACACACAGCATACCAACGTCATATGTGACAGGATTCACATATGTGAACTCCTTGTGCAATACCACATATGATGCAGGGATTCCAAGATCTCGTAAATTAACAATTCCAGAAGCTACC
>USSH01000391.1 GCA_900557435.1 uncultured Coprococcus sp.
CCACACTTATTCACCCCCCTGTTTTTTCGTGATCATGAGTCACGTCTATAAATCCTGCAGATACCAGTTTTGTTGTGTTGTGCAGATCATTTATCTTCTCAAGGGTCCCGGTTACTCTGCCCGCCTTAATTCCATTTTCTCGAAACTCATATAGTTTATTTATCACAAATTCACCTCCCTCCAGTCCCATAACCTCGCTTATCTCCAGACAGCGTCTGGACTTATCACGCAGCCTGCCAAGCTGTATCACTATGTCAACAGCAGACGCTATCTGCTGCCTTATAGCCAATATCGGCATATCGGCTCCCATAAGCACCATCGACTCAAGTCTTGTAAGCATGTCCTTGCTGGAATTTGCATGGCCCGTGGACAATGATCCATCATGGCCTGTATTCATGGCCTGAAGCATATCAATTGCCGCCGCATCTCTGACTTCCCCCACAATGATACGTGATGGTCTCATTCTCAAACTTGCCTTGATAAGATCCCTTATGCTCACCGCATTTTCCCCTTCCACATTGGCATCCCTGGCCTCAAGCCTAACCAGATTCTCTATTCCGGTAAGCTGAAGTTCCGCAGAATCCTCGATCGTCACAATCCTTTCATCGCTTGGTATGTATCCTGACAATGCATTTAAAAACGTTGTCTTACCTGCACCGGTTCCCCCAGATACGATCATGTTGTATCCTGACACGACCAGTTTTCTCAGGAACTCTCCAACCTCTGGCGTTATTGCCCCCAGTTCAAGCAGTCTTCCCATAGTCATTCCCTCTTTTGGGAATTTTCTTATTGTCATAACACTTCCACCCAGACTTATCGGCGATATCACCACATTCACTCTGGAACCATCCCCCAGTCTGGCATCAACTATCGGTGACGCTTCATTTACGATCCTGTTGCAGCCGGCAACTATATGCTGTATAACCGAGTTCAATCTGGCCTCGCTCTCAAACGCTTTGTCGTAACGGCATAATCGACCACCTCGTTCAATAAATATATTATCCGCTCCATTTATCATGATCTCTGTTATATCATCGTCATCAAGCATCTCCGACAACACATCCAGTCGTCTGAGGCTGTTGAACAGATCATGCTTTATTGCCAGCTTGTCTTTCACGCTCAGAATACCTTCGTTTGAATACTCCAGAATACTTCTGTCGATAGCTTCCCGCACCTGCGTATCTTCTATATTTCCTGAAAGATCTATACTCTGCATAACTTTTGATCGTATTTTGTTATACTCATCGCCATCTATCATTTGTCAAACACCTGACTTTCTATAAATCTGATCATCTCAGGACTTCCAGGCGCAGAATTAGGAACTTTGACTTTTTTCATCCTTTTTGCCACCTTACCAAGCTCTGCCATCTCAAGCACTCTCTCAAATGTCTTGATCTTTTCCTGTGACTGTTCATCCGAGAGTTCCGGAACAACTATCACATCCAGAGCAGAAAGCACCGAAAGATCTTTCAGCACCGCCTGTCCTATATCAAGCACAACTGTTGTATACATCCCCCACTCCTTCAGCTGCCCAACCATCCACTCTACATCCTTGCCCGTAAGCTCCAATGCCTCCAAATACGACTGCATATACCCCAGTACACTATAGTCATCCATCTTTACAACGTGATTACCAACATATTCTATAAACCCCGATGATCTCTCCTTTATAAGATATATGACATTCGATATCACATCCTCACTGTCATTGAATGAACTAAAATCCTCCAAGCCTATATACAGTCCGCCCCGGACTTCATCATTCATACAAATGTTTATAGCAAGATTCGTCTTTCCGCATCTGCCGATCGGCGATATAACCCCATAGGATCTGAATAACTGCCGGCTTCTCTCCGGAATATCCACATTCATATACCTCATCAGCATCTGCACTATGTCACTGACTTTGGAATACTTGAACAGGATTCCCGGTGTCTCTCCGCACCTGTCTATATTCTCCTCTGTTCTTTCTCTTGTTAATATCAGTACTCTCTGTTCTCTGATCTCTTGCCATATATCAACATATATTTTCTCATCAACCAAAAGCACATCCAGACTACCATGACTCAGATACGCCATCAGTTCATCTGATTCGGAAAATGCCAGCGACAAAAAGGGATTATCCCTATCCGAGTTGATATGGTTCATGAGATTTATCATATATGCCCTGTCGGCATCATATATACCTACTTTGTATTG
>USSH01000392.1 GCA_900557435.1 uncultured Coprococcus sp.
GCCGTAGAATACGCTCGTGAACTTTTTACAAATCCCGAACAATCTGCTCCATCAGTCAGACTTGATCCACCATATACATACGGATTTCCCACAAACTGAGTTGCGTAATTTGCAAGATCTATCCCTGTCTGACCGCTAGGTGCCACTGTTGAATCACTGTCATCATCTGAATTATCTTCATCCGAACTATCGCCATCCGAACTATCGCTATCCGAATCCTGGCTATCGTCTGTGCTAGAGTCATCCGATGAGTCCTGCGTATCATCTGTACTCTGGCTGTCGTCAGTGTCCTGATCGTCTGTATATCCATTGTCTGACTGATCAGAATCATTATCTGTAGTTCCATCATCATATCCGCTTTGGTTATCTGAAGAATCCTGATCTGTATCTGACTGATCATCACCTGTTGTTTCCTGACTGTCATCTGCTATTGAATCATCAGAATCATCTGCAGTCTCGTCTTCGCTATCTTCTTCAGCCTGAATCTCAGCCTGAATTTCCTCTATGGATTTAGCCTCATCCAGATTGTATGTGTACTCTATAAACTCTGCGCTCACATATCCGCTTGTTGAATCATCAAGAGCAATCTGAACCCACTTGTCATCCTGTGAAATGATGTCAAAGCTCTGTCCCTGTCCCACCTGTGTTATACAGTCTGCATTGGCATCATCCTGTTCACGCACATTCAATGTTTCAGTATTAACCGTAGCCAGCTTGGAACAATTGGCCTCGGCATACTCTCCTGCATCATCTCCATAAAGCAGCAGGTCATTTCTGATATAGCCTGTACAACTTCCTGATGTGACCTTAGTCCACTCTTTGCCCTTCTCTAAAACGTCTGCAACACCGGCATTACCTATTATGCCGACCACATCAGAATCTGTTCCAGCCTCAGATCTGATATTCACATAGTCATCTGTGACCGCTATACATTTGTTCTCGAACTGAGGGTACTTTATCACCTTTTCAGTTTTTTGGGTTTTTTCTTTCTTTGTACTATCTGTGGCACTCTTTCCTGCCATCTCATTCACAGCTGCCGAAGAATCTGTGTCTGTTCCTTTTGGAGCATCCGATGAAGTTGCAGCTTTCCCAGTCTTCTCTCCAACACCGTCTGCATTTTTGTCTTTATTGCCCGCAAGGGTGTTCGCATATTTGTCAAATGCAGATGAAATACCAACCGTTGAGTCATTCAAGAGCTGACTTGCGCTGACCGTTCCGAGCGATGTCGTTATGATCATTCCAGCTGCAGCAGCTACAACGATGGATTTCTTTATTGTCTTTGACTTGTACATAATAAAACCTCCTATGCCTTTTCGCATCGCAACAATTATTACATTTCTGTTACAAATCCATTGTAGTATAGCAATAATTATTACTTTTGTCAACACAGGAGGTCTATTTTTATACATTTCTATTTATATTATGTTAAATATATGTTACATGCATAGAGTATTATTTAATCTATGCAATGCCCGGCTTTTAGTTGGATAGTGACTATACTTTTTAGCATCCACTACTGTCGATCAATTTGATATAACAACACCATCTTCGCCATTTACCGTAACTATTGAACCGGACTTAAGAATCTTTGTAGCATTCTGAGCTCCAAGA
Organism: uncultured Coprococcus sp.; assembly: GCA_900557435.1. GTDB lineage: Bacteria > Bacillota > Clostridia > Lachnospirales > Lachnospiraceae > Coprococcus. The sequence continues at coordinate 1,612 of USSH01000392.1, forward strand.
ATAACCGGTATATCCCTGCTAAGTCCAACTATCGCCGCATGGGAATTGCCACCATTCTTCTCACACACTATCGCAGACGCTGTCTTAAGCTGCTCCATAACCCTGTTGCTGGTCTCACTTATTACAATGATATCTCCATCTTTATAGTTTGCAATCAATTCGTCCTCCGAATCGCACACGCACAGAGGTGCTGTTGCGGATCTCTCGTTAATCGAAAATCCATTCACAAGTATGTGTCCTACAACATGAACCTTTATAAGGTTGGTGGTACCTGTGACTCCAAGAGGCACTCCTGCTGTTATTACAACAACCTCTCCATCCTTGACATATCCATGTTTCTTGGCAGCATCAACTGCATGTTCAAAAAGATCATCTGTATTATTCTCCTCCCCGATCAAGAGAGGTGTAACTCCCCATGACAGATTTATCTGACGGGCAACCTTAGGAACCGGAGTACATCCAATGATTGGACATTTTGGTCTGTATTTTGACAACATTCTAGCAGTCTTACCAGACTTTGTAACTGTGATAATAGCCGCTGCTGCAAGATCTATCGCAGTTGTACATGTTGCATGTGA
>USSH01000393.1 GCA_900557435.1 uncultured Coprococcus sp.
TATTGAGGCAGGCACGGTGTATGAGGGTGAATTTACAGTTAATTCCTCCAACAACTGTGCGGTGAAGCTTATGGTTTACGATAGCCGATATATACTGGATTTCAAGAGTCATACCTTCATTGGCATGAAGAATAAAGTAAGTTATTCATTTGATGCCCGCGGTATTGAACGGGGCAAATCGTTCAAGGGGCATATCAACATCATTACAGATGGCGGAGAGTTTATAGTTCCATATCACATAACGATCGTGGCGCCATACATTCAGGTTGAGGGAAAGAAGCTGGAGGATCTGTTTCAGTTCGCATCATATGCAGAGGAGAACTGGGAGGATGCCATACGGATATTTGGCAGCGAGGATTTTGTGCGCACATTTATAGGAAGAGATGAGAAGCTTCAGAGGGTCTACGATACCCTTGGACTGTCTCTGTCCATAGGACAGGCCATGGAGGAGTTCCTTGTGTATACCCACAAGAAGAGGGCACTCACACTGTCGGTTGCCCAGAACGATCTGCTTGTGGAGATGCCGACAGAGCTGGTCAGAGCTACGGTCACAATAACCAAGAATACATGGGGCTACATCAACACTAAGATAGCTTCAGACTGTGATTTTCTTATACCGGAGACAAGTGTTCTCAAGTGGAACAGCTTTGATGGTAACACATTTCAGCTGAGCTTTCTGATAGATCCACAGAAGATACATGATGGAGAGTCATCAGGATATATATATATTTGGAATACATACCAGAATATGAGGGTACAGGTCAGCATAAGAAAGCCGGAGGTCATCAAGATGACTCCGAAGAGCAGGCAGACCAGATTCACGATCAAGAGAGCGGAAGAGGCACTGGTGAAGGCATATATTGATTTCAGGACCGACAAGATCGATCTGAAGAAGTATATTGCAGAGACAAGGGATGCACTTGGAACACTTATAAAGTACAGACCGGAGTATGGTATGTACAGACTGGGATTGCTGCACATGCAGATACTTGAGGGCCACACGGAATTCGTCGAGCAGGAATTTCTCAGGATAGATGCCGATGCGAACTTTACCAGTATGGATGATATGGAGAAGTGTTATCTGAGCTATCTGAAGTCACTGCTTCGCAGAGAGAAGTTTCTAATAGACAGGACGGCCACAATGGTGAGAGAGAGATTTGAAGCCGGTGGAAAAAACAGATTGTTCTATTTCTGGATACTGCTGTTTGTGGATGTGAGCTATACAGAGGATAAATGGGTTCTGTATGATGATATACAGAAGCTGTTTAATGAAGGCGTGAACAGTCCTGTAATTTATTTTGAGATATGTGACATGTTCAATAAACAGCCTCTCATGATGAAGAAGATAGCACCGCTTGAGATAGCGGCTCTCAGATGGGGCATGAGGAATGAATTTGTATCAGAGGATGTCATTGTGGAGTTTGTTAAGACTGCATCCAGACAGAAGGCATTTGATGAACAGTCATTTAAAATGCTTGAGCATATATATGATATGCGGCATGACAGAAATACACTCGAGGCTATATGTGGAATCCTTGTAAAAGACAGGATGTATGATACGAAGTATCACAGATACTACAGTGATGCATCGGAGAAGGATCTGAAATATGTGGGCCTGAATGAGTGCTTTATACGAAGCATGGATCACCATCACTATGATGAGATACCTGAGGCGATACTTAGATATTTTAGTTATAAGAATGTGCTCACAGATGAGGAGCTGGCTTACATATATGCCAGTGTGATCATGAATAAAGCGGATCAGATGTCAGTATATCGTGACTTTGTACCAGCTATAGAGCGCTTTATGGAAAAGATGATTCTTCAGGGAAAAGTTAGTGATGATCTTACAGTCATATATGATGAATTCCTTGACCCGGAGACGGTAAAGCCAGAGTTTGCATCCAAGCTTATAAATATAATATTTAAGAGGAAAATAGTATGTGATAACCAGAATATAACAGGTGTTCTCGTATCCCATGGAGAGCTTGGGGGTGAGGTGAAGGTTCCTGTTGTCAATGGAGAAGCTTACGTGGAGATATTATCCCCTTCGGCAGTCATTACTCTGTTGGATGATAACGGCGGAAGATATGTGGGTACAATACCATATAGCGTGGAAAGAATAGTTGATGAGAGAA
>USSH01000394.1 GCA_900557435.1 uncultured Coprococcus sp.
CACTTTCAACTATTTTATCTAACGCATCCACAGACGGTGCAGCTGCAAGCGGCGGAGCAAATATTATGTTTATAGTTGTTTACATTGTAATCTTTGGTGCTATCATCTATTTTTTTATGATAAGACCACAGAAGAAACAGCAGGCAAAGACACAGGATATGCAGAAACGTATTGAGCCGGGTGACAATATCATGACTACAAGCGGATTCTACGGAACTGTACTTGATGTTGTTGACGATACAACCATCATTGTTGAATTTGGAAATAACAAAAACTGCCGTATTCCAATGCACAAGAATGCAGTTGCAGAGCTTGAGAAGGCTGGTTCATCAGTTGAGACTGATTCCGATGACAAGGCTAAAAAGTAATTGAATAACAGAAATAATAACGCAAATAACAAATAAAAGGTAAGAAAACCTATCATTGATTTGGTGGTTTCTTACCTTTTTTGTTTGCGTTTATGCAGAGCAACGATGCATGATTAGTTGGCATTTGAAGCTGTTAAAGCAGAGCAACGATGCATGACCAGTTGGTATATGAAGCTGTTAAAGCAGATCACGTGAAGACTCGCCGGCACAGTATCTCTGTATATCATGAAAAACAGCCTCGGTTATCCTCAAACCTCCACGGCCTCTGCCGACAGATATGTCAGGTTTTGCAGCACCGTGGAAGTCAGAGCCTCCGGAGATAAGCAGCCCATGAGCCCTTGCTATCTCGCGAAGCCTTCCTGATTCGTATGCATTGTTGGAAGAATGATATACCTCAAGCCCGGATAATCCATACGGTTTCAGATCTTCAATCATGTCCTCGATCTGCTTGTAACCGAATCCATACAGCAGCGGATGGGCGATGAAAGCGGCTTTTCCATATGTACATATCAGATCTACTGCCTCGGATGCCGGCATATCATGGGTCGGTATGTAGTATTTGCTTTTCTTGCCAAGGTATTTTTTGAATGCCTGGTTCATATCGCGGCAAATGCCTTCGGCTATCAGAACCCTTGCAAAATGAGCTCTGGTAACAACTGTGTCAGGATTGCCGTGCTGGAGTTTTTCCATGGTCATATCGATCCCGTCGGCGCGGAAACGTTCACACATGGCTTGATTCCTATCGTATCTGGCCTGCTTGATCGCTGCAAGCTTGGAGATGAGTTCTTGATTTGTGTAATCCATATAAAATCCAAGTATGTGTATCTCGACGCCTTTGTACATGGCTGACATTTCTATTCCGGGAACAACTGTCAGGTGATGATCGTCACTAGATGAGAACTCCGGATTGGTGTTGGTAGAATATTCTGATGGGGGGATCGCCAGAGAGGTGTTGTGTTGTTCTGCGTAGGCTATTGCCTCAGCAACTCCATCTACGGTATCGTGATCAGTGATCGCTATGGCTGCGAGGTTTTGGCCTATTGCAAGCTGACAAACTTCTGAAGGTGTACAGGAACCATCAGAGGCTGTTGTGTGAAGGTGCATATCTATAAATCTCATATTGTATTCCTCCTGAAAAATGATACATAGGATTTGGGTAGTAATGTTTATACAAAAACAGTAACTAAATATAATTGTATTATACTTTGGAGTAATGCAACAGCAAAATTTTCTGTGAATAAATGTTATGAATAAATGCTCTTCTGACCAACCATAAGACAGATCAGAGTGGTAAATAAACTATATTATTGTAAAAATTCTCAATAAGTCCGTATGTACTTGATAAAGTACATGTAAATGCGACAAATTTTTTCAATAAGCTATGGACTTCAAAGGTGTTTTGTGAGAAAATACCACTGATGGTTTGAATTAGAGAATTCGAAACCGCTTTTAAGAATTCATATTTTGAAAGGAGTTTCACAATGATTTACACTAAGGAAGTTGAAAACATGTGCCCTGTTGCAAAGGGTGCAAAGCATGAGCCAGCTCCTATCCCAGAAGAAGGAAAGTGGGTTTACTCAAAGGAAATCAAAGATATCTCTGGTTTTACACATGGTGTAGGCTGGTGTGCACCACAGCAGGGTGCCTGCAAGCTTTCACTTAACGTAAAAGAGGGTGTTATCGAGGAGGCTCTTGTTGAGACTATTGGATGTTCAGGTATGACACATTCAGCAGCTATGGCAGCTGAGATC
>USSH01000395.1 GCA_900557435.1 uncultured Coprococcus sp.
GATGGTGTTGTTCTCATACCCTCTGAGTTTGCTATAACTACTGGTTTACCACCTTCCATAACTGCTACACATGAATTTGTTGTACCTAAGTCAATACCTATAATCTTACCCATTGTCTTTTCCTCCTAGAAAAAATTTCATGATTTTACTTCTAAATTTATTGTGCAGGCGCATAAGGAACGCTACACGCAGCGTCTGCATGACATGTCGTCAAGCTATGCTTGATGACCTACGCGCACATCAGTGCGCTTCCATTCTTCATAAGGAATCTCCCACTTCGTGGATCCTTCTTATGAAAGTTAGTTTGCTACCTTTACCATGCTGAATCTGAGTACCTGATCCTTGTACATATATCCCTTCTGCATCTCTTCAACGATGACATTCTCTTCGTAGTTGTCGTCTTCAACATGCATCACGGCATTGTGATATGTTGGGTCAAACTGTTGTCCCGCACAGTCCATAGGCTTAACGCCTATGCTATCCAATGAAGTCATAAGCTGTTTATATATATTCGCAACTCCTGACTCAAATGGTCTGCTTTTTTCATCCTCAGGTATGGCTGCGAGTGCTCTCTCAAAGTTGTCTACTACTGGAAGTAATTTCTCAAGTACTCCCTTCGCACCTATGTCGTACAGTTTTCCTGATTCTTTTTCATTTCTCTGTCTAATATTCTCACACTCTGCGAGAAGTCTTGTATATTTAGCTTCTGCATCCTTGCAGCGCTCCTTGAGTTTCTCATTCTCCTCGCGCAGTGCCTTTCCGCCACGCCTGTTTTCCTTTGCGACATGCTGCGGCTTTGCGGTCTCCGCCTGATCCTCTGGAACGTTAACTGTCTCAGTTACATCCACCGATGATTCTGAACTGTCTTTTATCTCTGCTGAAGCATCTCCAACTATTGTCTCAGAAGCGGTCTGCTCTGTCTTGACTTTCTTGTCGGATGCATTGCTGTTATTGCTGTCAGCCATTACATATCCTCCTATTCATATTCAAATTCTCATATGCCTAACCATTGCTGTTAAATATATCATCAAGCTCTCCGGTAAGTTCCTTGAGCATTGTTACCACTTTCTTGTAGTCCATTCTCTTAGGGCCTATGATTCCAATAGTTCCCTTTGCCCCCTCCGGCATCTTGTATGTCGCTGTTACAAGGGAACAGTCTTTCAGGTTTTCATCACTGTTTTCCTGTCCTATGAGTATCTGTATGTCTCCATCCTGCTGGATGACATCCTCCACATGCTTTGCAAATTCTTCCTTATCCTCTATATCCTCCAGCGTTCCCAGCAGCTTTTCAGCTGACGAAGAATTCGCAAGTTCCGGATACTTTAGAACGTTTGTTGCACCGCTTGTGTACACCTTCAGATCATCTGCCTCATGGATTGCCTCCATGATTCCCTGGAATATTGTCTCCAAGATCTCTGCATATTCTCCTGCCTGCCTTTTCATAGTCTGTATAAGCTCAAGGTTTATATCTGAAAGTGCAGCACCCTGAAGGAATGTGTTGAGCAAAATATTGAATTTTAGTATCTCTTCATTCTTCAGACTGTAAGAAGTCTTTATCAGCTTATTCTTGACTATGTTGCCATCTACCATAATAACTGCCAGCATCGTGGTTTCATCGACCTGTGACAGCTGGATAAATTTCACTGTATTGTTGTACTGTGGCATGGTGACAAGTGTTGCGTACTGTGTATTCGCAGCAAGCACCTTTGCTACCTGTTTCAAGAGTTTCTCAAGCTTGTCGACTCTCTGCAGAAGATTCTCTCTCTCCTCCTGATCCCCGGCACGTTCTTCCTCTCTGTCTGCCATAATACTGTCAACATAAAATCTGTAACCGGCATCCGTTGGCACCCTTCCAGCCGATGCGTGCGGCTGACATATATAACCCATCTCCTCCAGATCCGCCATCTCATTTCTGATGGTTGCTGGGCTGACATTCATATCTGCCAGCTTTGATATGGTCCTCGATCCAACCGGTTCGCCAGTCTCAAGGTAGTTAGAAACGATTGCTTTAAGAATTCTGACTTTTCTCTCGTCAAGTTCCATACTATCATTCCTTTTGTCTGTTACTTGTTTTTTGTTTTATTAGCACTCAATATATCTGAGTGCTAACC
>USSH01000396.1 GCA_900557435.1 uncultured Coprococcus sp.
CAGGTCCAACCGGCCCACAGGGAGCAGCTGGAGTAAATGTTTCTATAGGAACAGATGGAGCGGCATCCAACAACAGTACAGATATGCTTGAGAGCATGAAGCTGGCAGCCCTCATACAGAAGGGAATACACAGAGATGCGGCGGTCATAAGTGCTGATGACATAATACACATGGCAACGGCAGGCGGAGCAAAGGCGATTGGCATGGCGGACAAGCTGGGAACATTGGAGACCGGAAAGGTAGCGGATCTCATAATATTTGATCCAAATCATCTGAAGTCGGCTCCTATGCATGATGCGAAGGCCACGGTCGTATATGCGTCATCTGAGGAGAACATAGACACCACGATTGTAAATGGAAAGGTCGTATATCAGGGTGGAAAATTCAATTGCGGAATTGATGAGAGAAGCCTGATCGATGAGATAAACAGTGAGCTTGTGGTTCTGAAAAAGCAGCTTGAGGACAGATAAAAGGAAGAAACAAAGAAAAATAAAGAAGAAACTAAGAATATTAGTAGACCATAATATTTAATAATGTTCGAAATATCTTTGTTGAATAAAAAGATAAGGAGGCGCATTTGCATGGAAGATAAGAAAATAGTGACAGAAACAGATATGATGAGGGCAGAGAGCTTGTCAGGCGGAACTAGTTCGCCTTGCGATGAGAATATTTCTGGAAAGTCTGCAAATGGTAGCCAGCTGATAGTTGGTGTGAATGAGAAGATAAGCTGTGGCAAGGCTGCATTTCTGGGAATGCAGCATGTATTGTCAATGGATCTTTACATTATGCCGTTGATACTCGGTGCGGCGATAGGACTTGTCGGAGGGGAGTTGTCATTTTTCCTTCAGATGAGTTTCTTTGCCTGTGGTATTGCGACTATACTCCAGGCGGGATTTTTCATGAAGTATCCGATTATACAGGGACCTTCATATGTACCACTTGGAGCGCTATGTACGATAGGTGCGACCATGGGAGTTAGTGCCATGATAGGAAGTCTGATACCTGGCGCGATCATGATAATATTGCTGGGAATATTTAAAGGATTTTCGAAGTTTGTCAAGAAGGCAATACCACCCTTTATCGGTGGCATCATCATACTTATAGTTGGAATATCCCTGACACCTACAGCTGCCAAGGGGATCGCAAGCTCAGATGGAAACTTAAGTGCAAATGTTGCATCAGGTCTCACTGCTGCTGGTGTGCTTATCGTGTGTATGATACTTCAGTACAAGCTTAAGCACAACAGAATACTTCACATGGTATCAGTAATACTCGCGCTGGTCGCAGGAACTGTCGTTGCAGCGGCACTGGGGGCAGCCGATTTCAGTTCAGTACACGATGCAGCATGGTTCAAGCTGCCAGAGTTCTTCCACTTTGGACTCCCAAAATTTGAGATCAAATCATGTATACTTATGATGTTCATTTACCTTATCGTACTCCTTGATACAACCGGAACTTGGGTAACGATCAGTGCCATCACAGGTGAGGATCTCAGCGATAAGAGAATAGATCGTGCCACAATAGGTGAGGGCGTTGGCTGTCTCGTTGGTTCACTGTTTGGCGGAACCCCGATGACCGGATACTCGTCAAATGCCGGCGTGCTTGCAATCACAAAGGTTGGAAGTCGTATGGCAATCATTGCAGGTGGTATGATACTCATGGTGCTCGGGGTATGTCCAAAGCTTATGACGGTTATATCATGCATACCGACACCTGTAGTAAACGGTGTATTTGCAGTTGTATGTATCCTGCTCATATCAAATGGAATAAAGATCATACAGAGTGAGCCTCTTGATGAGAGATCATCACTTATCGTGGGAATCTCAGTGGTAGCAGCAGTGGCCACTATAGTCATTCCTTCAGACGTCATGAATGCGATGCCTCAGTTCCTGAACTATTTCATGTCATCAGGCACTGCAGTTGGTGCGACTATAGCGGTTGTACTCCAGCTCTGTCTTCCCAGAAAGAAAAAGACTATGAAGGTTGCTCTTGAGGGATAGTTCATATGCTATATATTTACAAACAATAAAATATACATTGTAAGGCACATAGAGTATGCAGTGATGCACATATTCTATGTGCCTTTTACATTATAGGAATGG
>USSH01000397.1 GCA_900557435.1 uncultured Coprococcus sp.
GACACAGTATCACAGGAGGGAAAGTCATCATGAAAAATATATGGCGAGTATATATATCTGATCTGAAAAGACTCACAACAAACGTTGTAGCCCTGTCAGTGGTGATGGGACTGTGTATCATCCCCTCTCTCTATGCCTGGTTCAACATCATGTCAAACTGGGATCCATATGGTGAATCAGCAACTTCTCTCATGAAGATATCTGTATATTCTGAGGATGAGGGTATCGATCTGAACGGAATCAAGCTCGTTATCGGTGACATGGTGACAGAAAGCCTTGAGACAAATAACACCATAGACTGGACATTTGCGGACAATAAGAAAGATGCGCTTGAGCTGATACAGAGTGGTGAATGTTATGCCGGAATCATCATTCCAAAGGACTTTACAAAGGATATGCTGAGCATAATGAACGGCAATATCGTCAATCCAAGCATAGAATACTACGAAAACAGCAAAAAGAACGCCATAGCAACCAAGATCACGGGAAAGGTCAAGACCACTGTACAAAATGAGATCAACACCAAACTCATAAGTACCCTGACTGAAATTTTTGCAAATGCCGGTGATTATCTGTCCGGAAGCGATATTGAAGGCTCCGACATCATAAGCGGTCTGAAAAGTAAACTCAACCAGATATCTTCCACTCTGGATAATTATATTTACATGATGAACACATTTACCCTGCTCACAGAATCAGCATCGGATTCGATCGACACTACCAAGCTGCTTTTCCCTAATATAGACAGCATGGCTTCAAGCGGTGCTGACAGTCTGGGAAATCTCAGCGATAGTGTGGATATCAGCAAGGATATCGTGGGCTCAGCGCTCTCGCTCATGAATACAAGCCTTGACACTATATCGGGCAGACTGGACGAGTTGTCCAGCACTGTTAATAATATCACTATAGGCAGCCAGGGGAACTCTTTATCATTCATAAAAGAAGTAAACTCAAAAGACCCATTTTCCACTGAGATTCTTGATTCTATTCAGAACCTCATTGACAGCCAATCCCCAGAGATTGCGGATGCCAAGGTACAGCTCGAAAAGCTGAAAAACGATATTGAACAGTTCACAGGCGATGCCAAGCTATCCGACTCAGATATAGCAGAACTCAAATCTGTCATAACAACAGATATAACCAAATGCAAAGACCGCATCTCCGATGTCAAGGAGTTGATAAATGGCGACCTATCCTCTACGCTTACCAGCTCCATGTCAAGCATGCAGAGTTCTCTGTCCCAGGCGCAAGCTATTCTGTCAGATGTACCAGGAACATTTTCTGAGATAAGTTCAACCCTCACCGAATATCAGTCGATACTCAATGATGGAAAGGCAAATGTCCAGATCACTGTAAAATATATGTCTGATCTTAAGGATAACATAAACTCACTCGTCCAGAAACTGGATAGTATAACAGCCAGTCAGAGCTTTCAGGAGATCATGTCCGCGATAAAGGAAAACCCACAGATGATCGTTGACTTTATCTCATCTCCTGTCCAGATGAACACAGTGGAGGTATTTGCGATCAGCAATTACGGCTCGGCAATGGCACCATTTTACACTGTTCTTGCACTGTGGGTCGGCGCGCTCATTCTTGTGGCACTCATACATGTCAAGGTGAAGGATAGCGACGAAATTCCGGGGGTGAAGCCATACCAGAAGTTCTTCGGAAGATACATAAGCTTTTTCGTGATAGGTCAGGTCCAAACTATCATAACAGTATTTGGCGATCTGTTCTATGTGGGAATACAGTGCAAGCATCCGATAGCATTTACGCTGGCCGCGATGATGACCAGCTTTGTATTCACATTCCTGATCTACTCTCTCACCGTGGCATTTGGCAATATCGGTGAGGCCATCGCAGTTATCATCATGGTCATACAGGTTGCCGGAGCAGGTGGAACCTTCCCTGTGGAAGTTCTCCCGTCAGTCTACCAGTACCTGTATAAATTCATGCCGTTCTCATACTGCATGAATGCCCTTAGGGAATGTGTCGCCGGAATGTATCAACACACCTACGGCAAATGTCTTGCCAC
>USSH01000398.1 GCA_900557435.1 uncultured Coprococcus sp.
TACGTGGTGTATAATTTATAGCATGATAAATAAAAATTTGCGTATAGGAGGAGAGGGAAGATGGCTGATAAGAATACTGCTGAAATAGGCTTTGAAAAACAGATTTGGGATGCGGCATGTGTGCTCCGTGGAAATCTGGATGCATCAGAGTATAAAAGTGTTGTGCTTGGTCTGATTTTCTTGAAATACATATCGGATAGATTTGATGAGAAATATAAAGAACTTATGGAGGAAGGAGACGGATTCGAGGAAGATGTAGATGAATATACATCAGAAGGTATCTTCTTTGTACCTGCAGGAGCACGTTGGAAGGATATAGCTGCAAATGCGCATACTCCGGAGATAGGAACAATAATAGATAATGCAATGCGAGCTATAGAGAAAGAAAATAAGAGACTTAAGGATATTCTTCCTAAGAATTTTGCCAGACCAGAGCTTGATAAGAGACGCCTTGGGGATGTAGTAGACTTATTTACAAATATTCAAATGATTGAACATGGGAACGAGAAGGACATCCTTGGCCGAACATATGAATATTGTCTGTCAATGTTTGCCGAGCAGGAAGGCAAGCGTGGAGGAGAATTCTTTACTCCGTCATGTGTTGTGCGTACTCTCGTGGAGGTTCTCAAACCATTTAAAGGTCGTGTGTATGATCCGGCATGTGGATCAGGCGGTATGTTTGTTCAGTCAGCGAAATTCATAGAAAAGCATAGTGGAAATATAAGTGATATATCAATATATGGTCAGGATTCCAATCCAACGACATGGAAGATGGCTCAGATGAACCTTGCTATACGAGGAATAGAGCCTGATTTGGGATCTTATGCAGCGGATACATTTCTTGAAGATCGTCATCCAACATTACGTGCGGATTACATCATGGCAAATCCGCCATTTAACCTTTCAAACTGGGGAGCGGATAAGTTAAAAGATGATGTACGTTGGAAGTATGGAATGCCACCGGCAGGAAATGCAAACTTTGCATGGCTGGAGCATATGATATATCATCTTGCACCGGCAGGAAAGATAGGCATGGTTCTTGCAAATGGCTCTCTGTCATCACAGTCTGGCGGAGAGGGAGAAATCCGTAAGAACATAATAAATGCTGACTTGGTAGAGTGCATTGTTGCTATGCCAACTCAGTTATTCTACACAACTCAGATCCCGGTATCATTGTGGTTCCTTAATAAACAGAAAAAACAGTCTGGCAAAACTTTGTTCATAGATGCCCGTAAGATGGGAACTATGGTAAGCCGCAAACTCAGAGAGCTCACAGATGAAGATATTCAGAAAATAGCAGATGCATATACAGCATTTGTCGATGGAACTCTTGAAGATGTGAAGGGATTCTGTGCAGTTGCAGATATTGCAGAGATTGAAAAACAGGATTTCATACTTACTCCAGGCAGATATGTAGGAATAGAAGAGCAGGAGGATGATGGTGAGCCGTTTGAGGAGAAGATGACAAGGCTTACATCGGAACTGTCTGAATTGTTTGACAAGAGTCATGAGTTGGAGGATGAGATTAGGCGCAAACTTGGTGCTTTAGGATATAAAATATAATTTGAGGATTATTGCAATTTGTACTTTTGGGGGACTTGTTTGAAAGAAGAAAACATAAAAGATTTAATGAATTGTAAATCTCTAGACGAATTTTTTGCAAGGTTTTTTGGATTGAGTTTCCAAGAAAGAATGTCAGTACTAGGGAATGAGTATACTGTTCCAGCAGGAACAATTTTATATAGGGCAAGGAAATATAATGGGATTCCTTTGGTAAATGAGAATGAATGGTGGTTGGCACCTCCTAAATATGTAAAAAGGGGTAGGTTTAATTACGATAGAAAACCTATATTATATTTGGGAACGATGGAATTTGTGTTACCTAGAGAGATTGGTCTGAAACCTGGGGATTCATATTATCTTGCAAAATACGAATGTGTAACTGGATTTAAGGTGGGGTCTTTATTAAAGACAAATAGTTTAGTGACTTATGTATTGCATAAGGTGGCAATGGCAATAGAAAATG